>CAKTXU010000328.1 GCA_934630995.1 uncultured Eubacteriales bacterium | reverse complement strand
CGATGGAAAATGCCGCCCCTCTCCGCCGTGCGCACGCGGCTTGACGGCCACGTGCTAGCTGCGGTGGTGCCTGAAGGCGATACCGTTCCGGTGCGGCTGGAACCATGGGAAATCGGGACATACACCGTCCACTTATGAAAAAAGGCATCCGCCGGAACACCGGCGGATGCCTTTTTTCAAAAGTGGACGGTGTATTATTGATACCATTTCTGCTGGGAGAGGAACATACGGCGATACTCGCCTTGATGGCGCATCAGGTCCTCATGGGTTCCGATTTCGACAATGCGGCCGTCCTTCATGACGACGATGCGATCGGCAAGCTGGACCGAAGCTAGGCGGTGAGTGACGATTACCGCGGTTTTGTTTTGTGCGATTTGGGCGAAGCGATCATATATCCGGGTCTCCTCCAGGGGGTCGATAGCGGCCGTGGGTTCATCGAGGACAATGAGGCCGTGCGCCCGGTAAAAGGCCCGGGCGATGGCCACCCGCTGCCACTGCCCCCCGGAGAGATCGACGCCGTCGAACTCCCGGGAATGCATGTTGGCATAGCCCTCGGGATAACAAGCGTCGGCCTTATCCACCCCCGCCATCCGCGCAGCGGTATCCAGGGACTCTTCGCCGGCCGCCTTCTCCATATCGCTGAGGCGGATATTGCCGGCCAGGGTCATCTGATAACGTCCGTACTTCTGAAACACCGCCGAGGTATGGCGGAAAAGGGAGCGCATGTCCAGGGCGCCGGTGGGGGTGTCACCGTAGAGGACACAGCCGCTGCCGGGAAGATACAGCCCGATTATCAACCGGATCAGGGTGGATTTGCCCGAGCCGTTCTCCCCGACGAGGGCGATGGTTTCGCCGCTGCGGATGGTGAGATCCACCCCGCGCACGGCGGGCTCCTCCGCCTTTGGATAGGAGAAGGAGACGTTTTTGAGGGCAATATCGAAGGATTGCGGCAAAGCGCGGGTTTCGCCTGCGCGCTCCTCCAGCTCCAAAAACCGGAGATAGTTTTTGATGGTTCCCAGGTTTTGGGCGAGATTGCCGATATGCCGGCAGACGATCTCCTCCATGATGCTGTACAGAGTGCCGATGGAGGAAAAAACCGCCGCGAAGGCCCCGACGCTGATATCCCCGGCCATGAGGGCGGTGAAGAGCATATACAGGATGCCGAAATACCCGCCCACCGTCAGCAGCTTCATCCCCAGCTCCGCCAGATTGGTTTTCAGGCTGGCCTTATACTGCAGCCGGTTGAGCAGCCGCAGGGTATCCATATACAGTTTTTTAAAATACCGGAAGCCGCCGAGCAGCCGGGTCTCCTTGAAGTACTCCCGGCCGACCATGCAGGACTCATAGTAGTCATACTCACGGCGCACGGGGGCGGATTTATCCTCCAGCTTGGCGAACACCCGGGTGCGCAGCACCTGGGTCAGCGCAGTCGGCAGGAAAACCAGCAGGATGGACCAGGCCAGAACCGGCTTGAGAGAGAAGAGATACCAGCCCATGACGAAAAAGTACGGGATGTAAAAGGTGAAGATGATGGAAAAAATGATACCGGACCAGACGGCATTGTTTTTGCCCTGTTCGGCCTTGTTGATGTGATCCAGGGCGTCGGTGTCCTCGAAGGTGATGGGGGAGAGGCGAGCCATTTTTTGATGGATTTCATAGGCCAGCCGTCCGCGGGCTTTATCCTCCAGGACGCCGGGCATATAATTGGCGACGCCGTTGAGTACCTGACAGAGGACGGTGATCAGGCCCATGGCGGTCAGAGACAGAAGCACGGCCGGCAGTCCGGCCCGCCCGGAGGCAAAGTCCGCCGCCCGGTCAAAGAAGCGCTGCTGAAACAGCACCTCCAGTCCCCAGGACGCGCCGTGGAGAATGGACAGGATTTGATAGGTCAGAAACAGGAGAGGGGTGGCACGGAACAGTCTGGGCATAAGCCGCAGAAACAGGAGAAGGGAGTGTTCCTTCTTCCCGGACGCCTGTTTACGCTTCATGTGCATACCACCCCTTCTGACTGTCGAACATGGCGGCGTAGATACCGCCGCGGGCCATCAGCTCATCGTGGCTGCCCTGTTCGGCCACGCAGCCGCCGTCGATGACCAGAATGCGGTCGGCAAGCCGGGCGGCTCCCAGACGATGGGTGATGAAAAGCGCGGATTTTCCCTTGCTGACGGCGCCGAACAGCTCATAAACCCGGCTTTCAGCGATCGGATCCAGGGCGGCGGTGGGTTCGTCGAGAATCAGCAGCTGAGCCCGGCTGTACAGGGTGCGGGCGATGGCGACCCGCTGCCATTCCCCGCCGGACAGATCGACGCCGTTGTCCTTGATTCTCCCCAGCGGCGTGTCGATGCCGCTGCCCAGCTTGTTCACCGCGTCGTCCAGTTCCATCGTGCGCAGGACATGGCGGACCCTGTCTTCGTCCGTTTCCAGCACATTGCCCAGGAGGATGTTGTCCCGCAGGGATACGCAGTATCTGGCGAAGTCCTGATACACCACGGAAAACAGGCTTTTCAAGACAGGAAGGGGATACTCCCGCAGGCTCTTCCCGTTCAGAAGAATATCCCCCTCATAGTTGTCGTACATACCGGTCAGCAGTTTGGTGACGGTGGTTTTTCCCGCGCCGTTGGTTCCCACAAAGGCAAAATGCCTGCCGGCTTCCAGAGAGAGGAGAAAGGAGCAGTTATCCAGTATAAGGCGATCGGTGCCGGGGTAACGGAAGGACACGTTCCGGAATTCGATGGTCCGGAGCAGGTACTCCGGCAGAGGGGCGGGGAGGGCGGTGGCGTCATCCCGCTCCGACAAACGGGAAAAGGCCGTCAGATCCTTGAGGTATTCCCGGGTGTTGGCCAGCTCACTGGTGACATAGGACAGGCTGAAGGACATCTGCTGGACGAGATCGAAGGTGGCTGTCACCAGGCCCATGAACATACCGATGGTGAGCTGCCCGGCGCCGAGAGAAGGCAGCAGAACGCCGATGATGAGCAGGCTGACGGCGACGGTGATGAGGCTGGCGGCCTTCATGTGGATGAAATTCTTCACCTCGACCCTCCGGTCGATGAGACGCGCCGTCTCATATTTTTGGTACCATTCGTCGTTTATCTCACCGGTATAACCGAAGAGGGCGCGCTCCTCGACGGTTTCCCGGCCGGTCAGAACGCCGCCCAGATAATCCGCCCGACGCTGATGCTTGGCGGCCTCCTTGCTGGCCTCATAATTGGTTTTTCCCGCCCTGAGCGCCAGAAAGAAGAGGGGAACCGCCATGGCGAGGATGAGGAGGGCGGCCCACCAGATCTGGATCATGATGATGGCGAGTACCGAAATGACCTGGAC
>CAKTXU010000327.1 GCA_934630995.1 uncultured Eubacteriales bacterium | reverse complement strand
GAAGAGGCCGCGCCGTCCGGCGTCAGGCGCGCCCAGGCCAGGCCCTTGGCGCCGATGCCGCGGACGAACTCCGTCAGCTTGTCGATTTCCTTCCGGCTCAGGACGGAGACGGCGTTTTTCGCCGTGATGGCCCGGACCGTCCCGCCTCCCTCCAGGGCGGCGGTGAAGACGCCGAAGCCGCAGCCGCGCACCGTCTCGGATAAATCCACGATTTCCATGGCAAAGCGGGTGTCGGGCTTGTCGGAGCCGTACCGCTCCATGGCCTCGGTATAGGTCAGGCGGGGCAGGGGCAGGGGCAGCTCGATCCCCAGCACCTCCTGGAACTCCCGCCGCAGGAAGCCCTCCCCCACGGCCAGCACGTCCTCCACATCCACAAAGGACATTTCCAGGTCGATTTGGGTGAATTCCGGCTGCCGGTCGGCCCGGAGATCCTCATCCCGGAAGCAGCGGGCCAGCTGCACGTAGCGGTCGAACCCGGCCACCATGGAAAGCTGCTTATAGAGCTGGGGCGACTGGGGCAGGGCGTAGAAGCTGCCGGCATGGAGCCGGGAGGGCACCAGAAAATCCCGGGCCCCCTCGGGGGTGGACCGGATGAGCATGGGGGTTTCCAGCTCGATGAAGCCCTCGGCGTCGAAATAATCCCGGGCCACCTTGGCGATGCGGTGGCGCAGCAGGATGTTCCTCTGCAAATCGGGGCGGCGCAGGTCGAGATACCGGTATTTCAGCCGGGTGGCCTCGGCGGTGGGGCTGTTCTCCACGATTTCAAAGGGAGGCGTCTCCGCCCGGCTGAGGATCCGCAGCTCCTCCACGGCGATTTCCACGTCGCCGGTGGGCAGGTCGGGATTTTTGGCAATCCGCACCCGCACGGTCCCCCGGGCGGCCAGGACATATTCGCCCCGCACAGACGCCGCCTTTTCAAAAACGGCGGGGGCGGTTTCCTCGTCGAAGGCCAGCTGCACAATGCCGGTGCGATCCCGCAGATCCACAAATATCAGCTGCCCCAGATCCCGCTGCCGCTGCACCCAGCCGCAGACCGTGACCTCCTCGCCGGCATGGGCCTCCCGGAGTTCGCCGCAGTAATAGGAGCGCTTGAGCCCCTTCCATGATTCCGCCATGTTTATCCTGTCCTTCCGTCTTATCGCAATTATTTTACAAGGCCGTCCGCCAGCTCGCCGCCCAGCAGCTCGGCCATGCCGGCAAGCTGCCTGTCCAGGGACTTGTTGTACAGCGTGGTATAGAGGCTGTCGTCCAGCAGGATGCCGGACTCCTCCCCCGTGGCCATGTCCTTGAGCCGGGCCGCGCCGGTTTCCAGCTCATTGTCCCCCACCACGATGACGGAACGGGCGCCCAGCTTATCGGCGTATTTCATCTGGGCCTTGAGGCCGCGTCCCACGGTATCGAACTCCACCGACACGCCGCCCTCCCGCAGCCGGGTGGCGATGGCGAAGCACCGGCGCACCGCCGCCTGCCCCATGGGGGCGAGATACACCTCGCAGACCGGCGGGGCGGGGAATTCGCAGCCCTTGGCCTCCATGACCATCAGCAGCCGCTCAAGGCCCATGCCGAAGCCCAGGGAGGGGATGTGGGGCCCGCCCAGCTCCTCGCACAGGCCGTCGTACCGCCCGCCGCCGCAGACCACCGCCTGGGCGCCCAGGGCGTCGGAAACGAATTCGAACACGGTGCGGGTGTAATAATCCAGGCCCCGGACGATGTGGGGGTCGATGGCGAAGGGGATTTCCGCGGCGGTCAGGCAGGCCTTGACCTCCTCGAAATGGGCCGCACACTCCCCGCAGAGATAGTCGAGGATGACCGGCGCCTGCGCCGCGAGCTGGGAGCAGACCGGGGATTTGCAGTCGAGAATCCGCATGGGATTGCGGGCCAGCCGTCCCCGGCAGGTGTCGCACAGCTCCTCCTCCCGGGCGGAAAAATAGGCGCGCAGCGCCTCCTGATAGGTTTTCCGGCAGGCGGGGCAGCCGATGGAATTGATATGCAGCGCAACCCCGGTGACCCCCAGCGCGTCCAGGATGCCGCGGGCCACGGAAATGACCTCGGCGTCGGCCTGGGGCGCGGGCGCGCCGAAGCACTCCACCCCGAACTGATGGAATTCCCGCAGGCGGCCTGCCTGGGGATTCTCATAGCGGTAGCAGGAGGTGACATAGGCGGCCTTGACCGGCATCACCCCGTTCTGGAGCCCGTGCTCCAGCAGGGCGCGGGCCGCGCCGGCGGTCCCCTCCGGCCGCAGGGTGAGGGACCTCTCCCCCTTGTCGAGGAAGGTATACATCTCCTTCTGCACCACGTCGGTGGTTTCCCCCACCGACCGCTGGAACAGGACGGTATGCTCGAAAACGGGAGTGCGCATCTCCCGGAAGCCGTAATCCCGGGCGACGGCCATCGCCGTCTGCTCGATGTGCTGCCACTTGTGGCTGTCCCCCGGCAGCACATCCTGGGTGCCGCGGACGGCCTTGGTCAACAATTCCATTCTGCCGACAATCCTTTCACGTTCAGCGGGGAACGCCCCGTTTGGAGGCGGATTCCCCTAAAATCAAGCATAGGGAACAACGCCTCCGGCCCCATACGGACCGGAAGAGATGTTCCCTACCGTGCCGGAAAACGCCCGCGGGCGCTTGCAGGCTGAGACTCAGCGGCCGGGGTTGACGATGGTTCTCCAGTCGAGATCGCCCCGCTCCAGGCCGTGGATGAGCACCTCCGCCGTGGCGATATTGGTCGCCACCGGAATGTTGCGCATATCGCACAGCCGGAACATATCGTTTTCATTGGGCTCGTGGGACTTGACCGTCATCGGATCCCGGAAGAAAAGGAGCAGGTCGATCTCGTCGCAGGCAATGCGGGCGGAAATCTGCTGATCGCCCCCCTGAGAGCCGCTCATGTAGCGGGTGATATCCAGTCCTGTCGCCTCGGCCACCATTTTGCCGGTCGTGCCGGTCGCGCAGAGATTATGTCGGCTCAGAATGCCGCAATACGCGATGCAGAATTGCACCATCAGTTCCTTTTTGGCGTCATGGGCAATCAAGGCAATGTTCATGCTGTCATCTCCTTTATAATGTTGCCGTCCTGGGGCGGCAGTGCCTTCCCGGTTTCAGGAATGTGTTCCCGGCCGCCGCGGGCCATGGGAACAGATCCTCACATTTTCTCCAGCCTGGCCAGGGGAACCTGCTCCCCCAGATACCGCCGGGCGATATTGGCAAAGCAAACCGCCGCGTTGCAGTCAAAGGGAAGGGGCTGCCCATTGGCATTGGCCACCGCGACCTGCTCATCCTCCGGCAGGATGCCCAGCAGCCGGAGGCCGGCGGTGTCGATGATCTCGTC
>CAKTXU010000326.1 GCA_934630995.1 uncultured Eubacteriales bacterium | reverse complement strand
ACCCCCGCGGCGGGAATTGTGAGCGTTCCGCCTGACCCACCAGTGAAAAAAACGAGCAAAAGCGCCAGCAGCGCCACGGCCGGCGGCCGCCAGCTCCAGATTCGTCTCACCTGCATCGTTCTTCCTCCGTTTCCACCGGGTATGCTGCCTTAATTTTACAATATAATGTCGAATTCTGTCAATCCTCGCGGCCACCGCTTGGGGAAATACCGCTCGCTTCCGCAAAAGACGTTCACACTTTCGGAGCGCTTGCATATCGAAACCATGAAACGATCCGCAACGGTTGCAGGTATACTCAAACAAGCTGCCGCATCCTTGTCAAAAACTGCTCTGCGGCCTTGGAGAATACCCGGTATTTTTTCCATAAAATATTCATGCCGACCTCCAGCCTCGGAGATAGGGGCCGGAAGCAAAGAGGGCTGTCACCCGTCACATTGATAATCTTATCGAGACAGAGGGCATAGCCCAGCCCCTCGTCCACCATGAGGGAACCGTTATAGAGGAGACTGTAGGTGGCCGCCACATGCAAATTCTCAAAATCCCGCTGCAGCCAGGAGGAAAGCCGATCGCCATTCATGGCCTGCCGGGAGATTATCAGGGGCTTATCCCATAAATCCTCCGGAGTTATCGCGTCTTTTCCGGCAAGCGGCGCGTCCTTTCTCATCAATACGCCCCAAGCATCCTTGACCGGCAGTTCCAGCGATTCATATTTAGAGCTGTCGCCGGGCTGCAGCAGAAGGCCGAAATCGACCAGCCCTTTTTCCAAATTTTCAAAAACATCCAACGCATCGCCGCTGGAAATATGAAAATGAATTTGGGGATACTCGGCCTGTACCTGCCGCGCCACCCTGGCCAGCAGCCTGACACCGTCCGTTTCGCCTGCCCCGACATAGACGTCGCCAGCGATGATATCGTCAGACAGCGCAATTTCGCTCTCGGCTTTTTTGACCAAATCCAAAATTTCCTCCGCCCGTCTCCGCAGGATCATCCCCTCCTCCGTCAACGTTATCTTGCGGGACCCTTTTGACCCCCGGATCATCAGCCGTTTGCCCAATTCCTCTTCCAAATTTTTCAGCTGCGTGGAGAGGGTCGGCTGGGATAGATGCAGCGCCTCCGCCGCCCCCGAAATACTCTGTTCCCGCGCTACCGCCAAAAAATACTGTAAAACTCTCAGTTCCATCAAGCATCCTCCCTATGGGATTCAGTATACCACAGATTTCCACGACTGGATACCATTAGTATAATGAAAACCTATACAAATCTATTCAATATAAGTATTTGCTATTTTTTGCCGATGGCGTATACTGATATGCAGAAACAGATAATCGGGAACGGACGGCATACCTATCAGCCTGAGAAGGGAGGCGGCGGCTATGCGCGACAGCTCACAAGAGACAGTGATTCGCAGCTTGCAGGACGCAGGCTGCGATAAGGATACGATAGAAAAATTTATAGACTGTATCCGGAAGGGGAACCGGGAAAACCAGCTGCGGCTGCTTTCAGAGCAGCGAAGCCTTCTCCTTGACAGAGTACATGAGGAAGAAAGAAAAATTGACTGCCTGGATTATCTCATCTACAGGCTTTCGCAACGGCATATTGTCCTTTAGGAGGATCAGCTTATGAAAACCATGCAGAATCAAACCTTTGACGGCGAGCGGGCGCTCTATGGCAGCACAGGGCTGCTTTTAAAAGACTGTGCCTTTGACGGTCCCGCGGATGGCGAAAGCGCGCTGAAGGAAAGCCGAAACATTCAGCTGGAGCACTGCTTTTGCAATCTGCGCTACCCGTTCTGGCATGACCACGAACTCAAAATCAAGGACTCCGAAATGACAGCGCTTTGCCGCGCCGCCTTATGGTATTCCGACCATATTGAGCTTACAGGAACCAAGCTGCACGGGATCAAGGCCCTGCGGGAATGCAGCGATATTCTTATAGCGGACTGTGATATTTTCTCCCCCGAATTCGGCTGGTCGGTCAAAAATATCGAGATGCGCCGCTGCGTCGCTGAAAGCGAATATTTCATGCTGCGCTCTGAAGACATGTCCTTTACCGATGTGCGGTTCAAGGGCAAATATTCCTTTCAATACATTCGAAACGCCACCTTTGAAAACTGCCATTTCGATACCAAGGACGCATTCTGGCACGCGGAGAATGTAACGGTGAAGGACAGCACCGTGAAGGGAGAATACCTCGCCTGGTACTCCGATGGCCTGACTCTCATAAACTGCAAAATTATAGGAACACAGCCGCTTTGTTATTGCAAGAATTTGAGGCTCATCAACTGTGAAATGATGGAGGCCGACCTCTGTTTTGAAAAATCACAGGTAGACGCGACGATTACAACGCCGGTCATCAGCATCAAGAATCCGCTGGCAGGCCGTATCCAGGTACCGGCAGTCGGTGAAATCATCCGGGACGACGAGCACGCCAAAGGCGAGGTACTCATACAGAAACATCCCGGAAAAGATCAGTGCTGCGCATAAAGCGCCGGCCGGGATATGCTTGATATTGCCCCCTTAACGCCACGCTGAGCGGGAGGTATCCCCATGAGAAAAATACTGACGCCGCTGCTTGCCGCCACTATGCTGTTTTTTTCGGCCTCCTGCGGCAACCTGTCCGCTGGACAGACGGCTGCATCCGGCTGTGCAGGAATTTCCCCGAACTGCTCAGGGGATTCCGATACGGTCATGCAGATCCGCATTAGCGATACAGACGGACAGGCCATTGACTTCCGGTTGAACGACAGCCCGGCGGCAAAATCCCTGTATGCCCAGCTTCCCCTGACCGTCGGGATAGAGAACTTCGGCAGCAATGAAAAAATTTTTTATCCGCCTGAAAAGCTGGAGGCCGGCGGCACCCCCATGGCCGAGGGGCCGGCGGGAACGCTCGCCTATTACGAGCCCTGGGGCAATGTGGCGATTTTCTATGCGGACTGCGGCGGCGCCTCAGGCTTGTATGAATTAGGGGAGGCTGTATCCGGTATCGAATGGATCGGGAGCCTGACAGGAGAGATCACACTCGAAAAGACAGGGCCTGATGCCGGTTCCGCAGAAACTGCCCCCGGTATCGAAGACAATTCTATCCAGCAATCGGAAGCAGAAACGGAGATTCACGACATGATTTCTCTCCAAATGGCAGCAGGAAACCAGTCGTATACGGCGAAGCTGTACGACAATGCAGCCACGCGCGCGCTGATAAAGCAACTGCCTCTGACGCTCAGTATGACGGAGCTGAACGGAAATGAGAAGTTTTGCTTTTTATCCAGCGGCCTGCCGGCCGCCCCCCAAAGACCGGGCCGGATAGAGGCCGGAGACTTGATGTTGTATGGC
>CAKTXU010000325.1 GCA_934630995.1 uncultured Eubacteriales bacterium | reverse complement strand
GTCCCATCACAGGACCGGAGGGAGGATAACGGCGGGACCGTCCCGCGCTTTTCACAATAAGGACGATCACCAGCACGATACCTCCGCCGAAAGCTATAAAAACGAGTAAGCCGAGAAAGCCCGCCAGAAATCCCGTGCTTTTGTGCGTGGTAGTGGTACCGGACCCATACAGCCCCTCAACGGCATCGTACAGGGCATCAAAGGTTTTCCGGACTCCCCTGTCATAGTCCTTGTCGGCAAAATAAGGCTCCAGCTCCTCGTCAAGAATCGCTTTCAGGACGGGATTGGTCAGATGGGACTCCAGCCCCCTGCCCCGGATGACATGATAGTTGTCCTCTCCAATAGCCAACAAGAGAAGGACGCCGTTGTTATTCTTAGAGGAGCCGATCCCCCACTCATTGAACATGGCGGTTGCGTATTCGTCAATTCCCGCTCCGTCCAGAAAGTCCACCGCCGCCACAACGATTTGAGCGCCGGTGGCTTCATACAAGTCGTCATTCTTCGACACAATATACGCGGTCGTCGCGTCCGAAATCACGTCGGCATAGTCCGCCACATAGAACAGGGGCGTCTGCTCCGGAACGGAGGGAGCGGCGGCAGCCGTCAGTCCTCCAGCCAGCAGACAGGCAGTCAATGCTGCCCCTATCCGCCGTATCGCCATGACTTTCATAAACCATCCTTTTCTCCCTATCCCCATCGGATACGGGTCATACAATTCTCCCCCGCCCTGCAGAAGCGCTTCACCGGTACAACTCCAGCGGCTTGATGGCCGTCAGCTTCGCGATCAGGCTGGCCGGAAAGGCCTCCAGCGCCTCGTTAAACGCCTGGGCCTGCTGGTTATACGGATCGCGGGAAATGGTTTCATTGCATGCCAGCAGACTGGCATACTGACCGCTGCGGTAACGCTCATCTTGCTCCGACAAGGATGTCTGGAGAAGCACGGCATTGAGCGCCGCCGCCGCATCGGTCAGCCGGCGGTTCGCCTCATATTTCTCATGGGGCGTTTTTGCCGCCGACAAAGCGGTCCGGGCAGCCGTCATCTCGGTCAGCAGCGGATCGTCGGCCGACAGGTACCGGCCGGCGATGGATTGCAGGTTGGCCGACAGGCCCAGGCGCTGCTCCAGATCCCCCTGGATGCTCAGGCCGTCCTTTTCCGCTCCGGCTGTGAACACGTTTTCCACCCGCCGGGCATAGGAAGACAGGGAGCGCCAGCCCCCGAACAACGCCGCGGTAATCACTGCCAGCGCCAAAACCAGCGCCGCCGTTTTCCGATTGCGCCAAAACTCCATAGCCGTCCTCCGTTCCCTGTGAATCAGCCGCGTATATCCAGCAGCTTCTGCTTGAGTTCACCCTCGATGCGTGCCAGCTCAACCTCGGCCTCACGGCGCTTTTGCCGGCCCTCGTCCTGAATGCGCATGACCTCGTCCAGGGTGGAAATCAGCGACTCGTTGGTTTGCTTGAGAGTTTCGATATCCACGATACCGCGCTCTGCCTCCTTGGCGGTTTCCACAGAACCGGTCTTGAGCATTTCGGCGTTTTTCTTCAGCAAATCGTTGGTCATGTCCGTGACCTGCCGCTGTGCCTCCATGGCCTGCTGGGAATGGGCCAGGCCCAAGGCCAGCACCATCTGACTTTTCCACAGCGGTATCGTATTGACCAGCGTGGTCTGAATCTTCTCCGTCATCAGGGTATCGTTGTTTTGAATCAGGCGGATTTGAGGCGCCATCTGGATCGACACCATCCGTGTCAGCTCCAAATCATGGATTTTCTTCTCAAAACGATCGCAGAGGGAGGCCATATCGCTGGCCGCCTGTGCATCCTCCGGCAGGCCGGTCTGCTTCGCCTTTTCCATCAGAGGGGGCAGTACCTCCTCGCGAACCTGTTTAAGCTCTTTCTTGCCCGCGAGAATATACATGGAAAGCTCCTTAAAATAGGTCAGATTCAGCGAATACATCTGATCCAGCATGGCGATATCCTTGAGCAGCTGGATCTGATGCCCTTCCAGAGCCTCACAGATCCGATCGACATTGACCGATGCCTTGTCGTATTTAACTTTCATCTGAGATATCTTGTTGGATGCTTTTTTGAAGAAGCCGAAGAAGCCCTTTTCCTCCTCCGCATTGAAGCCCTTCAGTTCTCCGATGAGATTGGTCATCATCTCACCAACCTCGCCCAAATCCTTGGTTTTCACGTTTTGCAGGGCATTTTCTGAGAAGGTGGCGATTTTTTTCTGCGCTGCCGCTCCGTATTGCAGAATGACGTTGGAATTGCTGACATCGATGGTTTTTGAAAAATCCTCCACCATCTTCCGCTCTGCCTCGGACAGGTTGCTGTCATCCAAAACCGCGGGCTCCACATCTGCCTTAACGGGAACGGACAGCGCCGCCGGTGCGGGGGTGGTCTCCAAAGTCAGCACGGGAACGCCTTCCTCTGTCATGGTGGTTACCATCGTTTCCTTCATTTCTTCTGCCATTTGTACCGTCACGCCTTTCTTTTTTTGAGTATCCTTGGCTGTGTGTGACTTAATAAAAGGTGTAAATAAAATTACCTGCACGTATTCCGACCGGCCGTAAGGCAAAAAGCGACAAAGCAGCGGCCAGCCAAAAGATAGCTTTTACATGTCACGGGTATCCGCCGATGCAAAATCGGATGGTGTCAGCCCCTCCTGGGCCAATAACGTCTCCAGGACGGTGATATCGGCGGAAATATCCAGGGCCTTATCCTGAAAAAGAGTATCCAGCTGCTTGTCAAACGCCGGAATCATGGTATCGAGCACCCGCTCGATGCGGCGCATAGACGCGTTGAGATTCTCCCCCTCGATATGCTGTTCTTCCATAGTATCATAGGAATCCAGCAGCTTGAGCACTGTCGGCAGATAATACTGCATGAACCGCCGGATGGAGGGGGCCTTCTCTGGATGCTGCTCGATAAAGTCAAAAATCCGGTTTGCAGTGAACTCAATACGGCGGATTTTTTCCGATACCAGTACATCCTCAATATTCTCATCTGCCCGGCGCAGCGCCTGAAGATAGGAGCGGCCGGACCGGAGCAATTCGTCGGTCGCCGCGTCCCCTGTTTCCAGCGGCTTCTCCTCCACCGGCAGATATACCTTGCGGGGTGGAATCAGCTTTTCACTCAAAAAAAATACCGTCCCGGACACCACCAGCACAATCAGATAGTCGTACCAGCGATAGAGAGGAAGGGCCAGCGCATACACAATCCACACCGCGGCGCACAAATAAAAAGGCAGAGAGGATTTCTTCCATACCTCCCGCATTCCCGCTGGCGTTTTAGACACATCCGTTTTCATCGGCATCCCCCCGTTTCATCTCACTTTTCTTATTGTACGAGGAATTGAAAGACCTGTCA
>CAKTXU010000324.1 GCA_934630995.1 uncultured Eubacteriales bacterium | reverse complement strand
AAGGCGGCGGTCGAAGCCGGCGGCGCGGCGGCGTCCCGTCTGGGCGAAGTCGTGGCGACCCATGTCATCCCGCGTCCCCACAGCGATGTGGAGAAGCTGCTGCCCGATCTGAAGTAAGCCCGTAAGACAGCAGTCTGCGAAAGGATGGTCATCAAAATGGAAAAAGCCATCGCACTGCTGGAAGTTCAGGCAATGGTGGCGGCTATCGAGGGGCTGGATGCGATGGTCAAGGCGGCCGATGTCCGGCTGATTCATGTGGAAAAGCGGCTGGGCGGCCGTCTGGTCACGGTAGTTGTCGACGGCGAAGTTTCCGCTGTCACGGCGGCCGCCGAGGCCGGCAGGGCGGCAGCCGCTAAGGTCGGCAAGGTAAAGCTGTGCGAAGTCATTGCCCGGCCCCACCCCGAAATCACCAAGTTCCTTTATACGGACGACGTGTGAGAGCAGGAGGTACCATATGGCTGAGATCCAGGAAGAGAAGAAGACGGCGCCGGCGAAAAGGCCCGCCCGCCGTCCCGCTGCTGCGAAACCGGCGGCGGCCAAACAGGCTGTGCAAACCGAAACCCCCAGTAATGAGAAAAAGGAGACTGTAAAGATGGAAGCGTTAGGAATGGTGGAAACCCGCGGCCTGGTGGCGGCGATTGAAGCGGCGGATGCGATGGTCAAGGCGGCCAATGTGACCCTGATCGGCTCCGAGAAAATCGGATCCGGCTTGGTGAGCATCATGGTCCGCGGCGATGTCGGCGCAGTGAAGGCGGCGGTCGAAGCCGGCGGCGCGGCGGCGTCCCGTCTGGGCGAAGTCGTGGCGACCCATGTCATCCCGCGTCCTCACGGCGATGTAGAGAAACTGCTGCCCAGCCTGAAGTAAAGATGAACGGTCCTGTCCGGCGGCCCATCCCGTCAATATAGGCGGGATGGGCCGGGGACGGACGGCAGTATTTGAAGGCCCATTCACCCAGGTACATTGAATTTGACTATTCATCCGATTGGATATAGATACAAATCCGCCGGGGCACGGTGCTTCGGCCCATGAAAGGAATGAGCGGGACTATGGAAATCGATGCGGTAAAAATCGCCGAGATGGTGCGGAAAATCCTGCAGGAGGGCGTCCCCGCGCGGGAAACGAAGCGGGAGGAGGCTGGGGAGGTTCCCGTCGGGGTATCCAACCGGCATATTCATCTGACGCGGGAGGACGTGGATATCCTCTTTGGAAAGGGATATGAGCTTACGCAGCTCAAAGATCTGTCTCAGCCCGGTCAATACGCCTGTAAAGAGGTCTTGACCATCATCGGACCGTCGCTGCGCCCCATTGAGAATGTCCGTGTGCTGGGGCCGCTGCGCCGGCGGACTCAGGTGGAAATTTCCCGCACCGATTCCTTTACCCTGAAGGTTAAGCCGCCGGTCCGGGAATCCGGCAGGGTGGAAGGATCCGCCGCTTTGACCATCGTGGGCCCTAAGGGAGTCGTCACCATTTCAGAGGGCTGTATTATTGCCAATCGTCATATTCATATGAGTCCTGATGACGGCGCTGCGTTTGGGGTCAAGGACGGCGATACCGTCATCGTGGAGACGGATGGGGAGCGCCGCACCCGCTTCTACGATGTGCAGGTCCGGGTGGACAAGGCGTTTCGCCTGGAGATGCATCTGGATACCGATGACGCCAACGCGGCGGGATTGGGCAATGGCGCACGCGTCCGTATTGTAAAGAAATAAATCTCTTCGAACGCGCCGCGATATCACGATGTGATGATGAAAGGGTCGGGATTATGCTATGCTGATAGGCAAAGTGGTGGGAAATATTGTTTCCACCAGAAAAAATGAGAAGATCGTCGGCTCCACCATTCTGGAGGTTCAGCTGATTGAGAATGGCAGGGACACAGATAAATATATTGTGGCGATCGACAGTCTGGGGGCCGGTATCGGCGAAATCGTGCTGATAACGACCGGGAGCGGCGCACGGCTTGCCTTGCCCAATCGGGAAACGCCTGTGGATGCGGTTATCGTTGGGATAGTGGACTGATACGGACGTAGCGGTCTCCCGAACGGTTCGTATTAGATGGAGTTGTCCCTGGAAAGGAGCTTCCCGCAGTGGATATACAACAGCTTAAACAAATTATGGCCCAGGCCGGTGATGTAGGAGCCGGCGGCGCGGGATTCCCTTCCTCCGTGAAGCTGGCCGAGGGCGCCGACACTCTGATTATCAATGCAGCGGAATGTGAGCCGCTGCTCTATACCGACTATTACATTATGAAAACCCACCTGGAGCGGATTCTGGCAGGCGCCGAGGTGCTCATGGAGGCGGCCGGTATCCGTTCCGGTTTTTTGGGGCTTAAAAAGCATACGGCGGCCCGCCTCTCCATTGCTCACGGCCAGCTGTTGTCCGAGCATGTGAAGGCGTATGCCCTGCCGGATGTGTATCCCATGGGCGATGAAATCATCCTCATTTATGAAGTTCTCCGCCGGGTGGTTCCGCCAGGAGAGCTTCCTTTATCCGCCGGCGTGCTGGTGTTCAATGCCGAAACCCTGTATAATGTGAACCGCGCGGTGGCGCATGGTGAGCCGGTCACTGAAAAATGGATTACCGTCGGCGGCAAGATATCCCGGCCTACCGTTCTCCGTGTGCCGGTGGGAACGGCGGTTTCCGACCTTTTTACTCATCTGGGAATACGGCTGCCGGAGGATTGCGTGGTGGTGAACGGGGGTCCGGCCATGGGGCAGATCGTCGATTTCGACACCGCCGTTGTCACCAAAACCACCAAGGGTTTGCTGGTTCTGCCGGCGAACCTGCCGGCTATTCTCGGCAAAACGCAGCGGCCGGAAGGCGTCCGGGGACGAGCTTCCTCTGCCTGTTGTCAGTGTACTTTTTGTACGGAAATGTGTCCCCGGGCTCTCATCGGTTATCCGTTGGAGCCTCATAAAGCGGTGCGCAGCACCCCCGCGCAGGTGGAAGCGGATCCGCAGTCCTATGCGGCTGCGGCATTATGCTGCGGGTGCGGCGTATGTGAGCTCACGGCCTGCTGCCAGGGCCTCAGCCCCCGGAAAATTTTCCAGGAAACCCGGGATGTTCTGGCACGCAACGGCGTACGGTTTCATGGAGCCGCCCGCGAGGTCAATCCCGACCGGGATTTCCGTTTGCTGCCGACCGAACGCTTTAAGGAGCGAATCGGCGTCGCTGCCTATGATGGGCTGCCGGATTTCGACGAAACCCGCTGGATCCCCGACAGGGTGACGCTGCTCATGCGCCAGCATGTCGGGGTGCCGGCCGTTCCGGTTGTGCAGGCGGGCGACGAGGTAGAAAAAGGCACCGTTGCCGGAGAACAGGGAAAAGGGCTGTCCGCACCGATTCACAGCAGTATCGCTGGCCGTGTGTTGTCCG
>CAKTXU010000323.1 GCA_934630995.1 uncultured Eubacteriales bacterium | reverse complement strand
GCATGGGGCGCAGAAGCAGGAAGATAAGCCCCACCAGCAGCAGCACCAGCAGACAGTAAATCCAGCTGGCCGCCGCGCCGTATTCAAAATCCTTCGAGGTGAATATGTAGGTGCGCATCAGCGCGATGGCGGGATTATCCGACGCGGTGAAGAAATCCACACAGGTGTAAATCGAGCACAGCAGAATCATGGGGGAGATTTGGGGTAGGGTGATGAGCCAGAACATTTCCCAATCGGTGGCGGAGTCCACCTTGGCGGATTCGTACAGCGAGGAGGGGATTTTCTGGAGTCCCGCCAGAAAGATGATGAACTGCACCCCGCATTCCCAGAACCCGGTGGACAGCAGCCCCAGGAAACCGTCCACCATCTCCACCCCGTCGGCCCCCAGGTACAGCACCACCGAATCCGGCAGCAGCACCTTGCGGGCCACGTTCATGGCGTCCAGCTGCACTCCCTGGCTGAAAAGCTGCTCCATGATAAAGCCGGTGCCGATGATGACCGGCAGAAAGAAGGAGGCGCGGAAAAAGCCACGCAGCCGGATTTTCTTGTTCAGTATCACGGCGATGAAGAAGGAAAAGATGACGATGAGCGGCCCCATGGTGACCGTCTGTCCCATCACCTCCAGGATATACGGGATGAGGCCGGTGTCCTCCAGGAAGGCTCTCTTGTAATGCTGAAGCCCCACGAAGGACAGGGCGAAGGTCCGGAAATTTTCCACCTTGCAGAAGCTCAACACCAGGGAGTAGAGTAAGGGAAACAGGAAGAAAACCGCCAGACCGATAATCCAGGGGGCCAGAAAAATCAGGGCTTCCGTTTTCCGCCGCTTTTCAAATGATCGTTGCTTGGCCAAAAGCCCTCACCCCTTTACCACTTCAACCGATTGTGCCGGCACGCTCACGCCGTCGCACTCCCTGTCTTCCGCCTGATAATTGACGTATACGGTATAGCCGTTTTCATACCGGACTCTGACCAGCCCCTCCTCCAGCTGCGCGTGCTCCAGCATCGGGGTGCCGTATACCGGCTTCATCGTTTCGTTATACCACTGATAGGCCTCCACAACCCTGTCCTTCCACAGGGAGTATTCCGACGTGAACAGGCGGTTGTAATCCGTTCCCTGCAGCTCCTCCGCTCTTTCCCGGGTGAGGATGAAGTAGGGCTGCGCGCCATATTCCGCCCATCGCAGCTTCTGCTCGGTCAGATCATAGGTCGTATTGCCCGCCACGGTGGTATAGGGCTTGTAGCCGTGCATCACCATCTGATAGAAGGGGATGCTCCGGTCGGCCATGCGGTAGCCGGAATCGCTGTCCGGCAGATTGATGAGCTGGCTGGCATACAGGGCCGCGTACAGGTTGTTCCCCTCCACGGCCGTCTGCGGATGGGTGGCGGTAAATTCCGCCAGCAGATCCTTCATGCCCTCCATGGTGTCCGTCCGGCTGTAGGGCCGGCTGCGGTTGAAATCATAATGCAGCCGCTCCCCCCAGCCGGTCAGGCTGACCCGGAAGAGCTGAAACTGCTCCAAAAAACGGTCCAGGGCCGGAAACAGGCTTTTTTTCACGACAAAGGGGCTGAGGAGATTGCGCTTGCCGGTGGCGCTGTCGGCGACGATGATGCCGGGATATTCCCGCACGGCGTCCTTCCGGGTGTTGTAGCCGCCGTGGGCCGTGCTGCCCGTCATGGTGTCGGCCTGCAGGTAAATGGGGATCTCCTGTGACTCGGCCAGCGCATATAAGGCGTTCAGACCGTTTTTGCCCCCGAGCTGCCAGGCCGGCGAGGTGGTAGTCGGAACGGCCCCATAGCCCCCCTTGCTCCAGCCTATCAGTTCGCAGGCCATCCGGGATACCCCGGCCCCCCGCAGATCGGCCAGGATATCCCCCGCCTGCTCGAAGGTGGTCATGGATACGAACCGATCGAACAGAAAGCTTTTGGCCTTGATGCCGCCGAAGAAGGTGATAAACAGGGGCACATCCTCACCGGCCGCCGTCTGCTTGCGCAGGCCGTTTTCCGTCAGATAACCGCGGTAAGCCCGGGCCATGCCGCTGTAATCGGCGTCCTCCCCGCTCAGCAGGCTGTAGAAGATGCCCCGGTCTCCCCGGATGAGCTCGCTGTCGGTATATTGCTGCTCCTTCTCGTCCTCTGTTTTATAGGTGTAGGTACGCCGGTAATTCAGCGTCACATACACCCGGTTGAGCCGGGTGTAAATATACCCGCCCGGGGCGACGGTCAGCAGCGCGTCGGCCGAACCCGCGTACACATTGCCCAGGAAGGCCCGGGCGCCGCTCTTCAAGCCGAAGACCGGCAGCCCCAGGTTTTCCAGCCCGTTTTCCAGCCGGCTTTCATCCGCGTCGATATCCGGCGCCTGATCCCCATAGAAGCTCAGATTGGTGCAGCCGCTGAAGCGATCGTTTTCGGTGAAATCCATCAGGGATCCGCTGCCGTCGGGGAAGAAGAGATATCCTCCCTCGCCGCTGACCCCTGCGCCGAAAAAGGGCATCAGGCGCAGGTAATTGAGCTGGTTCTTTCCGTTTTCCTCGATTTTGTCAAAGGGCACCCTCACGTCGAGGCCGTCCTTCTCCAAGGTGAACTGCAGGGTGAAGCGGATATCCAGCTTGACGAGGCTGATTTGCAGGGAAAATCCGTTTTGCCTCTTTTCCACGGCGGTTTTGACCGACGAAGCGTTCTTCACGCCGTCGTAAATTACGGTCTGGCTCTCCGCTCCGCCGTTCAGGGTCCCCACATTGACGAGACCGCTCAGCGCCGTTTCATTGGCTGCCTCCTCGGTATACACCTCCCGATCCACGGCGTTGGACCAGACAAAGCCGGTGGTTTTCTCCAGAACCGCCAGATCCAGCCCTTCTGGATCGTAATAGAGGGCGAACCGGCTGTTTTCCGCCATTTGATACCCCGGCTGAATGAGCCACGAATGAGAGAGGGGCTGAACGGCCTCTTCCTCCGCAGCGACGCCGGGCAGCGACGCGGCCGCCGCGGCCAGCGCCAGAAGCAGACCGGCCGCGCGGTGAAGCATATGTCTCCTCAATGGTATTCCTCCTTCAGGTAAGTGATGATTAATTCCGGGTGCGCCGGTTTCATCATAGCTTACTTAGACCGTTCGCGGCCCTAGGCCATATATTTCAGGCTGATTTCCCTGTAAATCGTTTCGAAGAAATAAAAAGCCTGGACGGACAGCGCGGCGAAGAGCAGCAGCAGCGCCCACAGCAGCGCCATGAATATCAGGCTCAGCAGCCCGACCCCCACCGTCCGCCAGAAGCTGTAGCCGTTCAGCCTCTGGAAAGCGATAAGCAGGAAAAGCACCATCCAGACGAAGATCACTCCCTGCAAAGCGCCGTAGAGCCCCGCGTCCCCCTGGCTGAGCAGAT
>CAKTXU010000322.1 GCA_934630995.1 uncultured Eubacteriales bacterium | reverse complement strand
GTGCTATATCGCTTGATTAAAAAAGGAGACCGGGACATCAGCATCCAGCTGGCGGAAAACCTTGGGCAGTTCTTTCAATATATAACGCGTAACGCGGAGGATGAGAAGCGTCTGTGCGACGAGGTGGAGCACGCCCGGTCCTATGCGTCCATTCAGAAGATCCGCTTCCGGGATATGCTGGATGTGGACGGGCTCAGCGAGCGGCAGAAAGCCCTGCTGGAACAGATTCTGCTGGAAATGCGGGGAACACGCTGATTCGGCAGGCTTCCCCCTCTTGCATTTCTCGTCCGGGCGCATTATAATAGAAACTGTTCGTGATGCCCATACTAAACCCGGGCGACGAAACAAGGAATGCAAAGGAAAGGATGTGCCGTTTATGGCCTCGATTACAAAAGATACGCTGATCGGCGATATTCTCGATCTGGATCGCACCACCGCGCCCTATTTCCTGGAGATGGGGATGCACTGCCTGGGTTGTCCCTCCGCGCGGGGGGAGACGCTGGAGCAGGCCTGCGAGGTTCACGGTGTGGACTGCGAAGAGCTGGTCAAAAAAATCAACGAGCATCTGTCCAAATGAACCGGCTGAGCGCCGCGGGACGGAGCCGCGGAAACTGAACGCAGGGGCAGCCGCCGACGGGCCGGCCGCCCCTGTATTACGTTTGGAAGGGACGGGGTAGAAGATGCGTCTTGACGGCCGTCTCACCGCCTGCGCGGAGCTGGTCCGGCCGGGGAGCCGTCTGGCGGACATCGGGACGGATCACGCCCATCTGCCGGTGTATCTGGTGAAAAACGGCGTCTGCCCGGGCGCGGTGGCCTCCGATATCCGGCCGGGACCGGCCGCGGCCGCCCGCCGGTCGGTGGAGCAGGCGGGGCTGGCGGACAAAATCGAGATCCGGGTGGGGGACGGCCTGGCTCCCCTGTGCCCGGGGGAATGCGGCGATATCGTCGTCGCCGGGATGGGCGGGGAAACCATCGCCGCCATCCTGTCCGTCCCCGCCTGGCTCCGGGACGGCGGCGTGCGCCTCATCCTGCAGCCCATGACCCGGGCGGAGGCGCTCCACCGGTTCCTGCTGACCGGGGGCTTCGCCATCGGCGCGGAAACCGTCGTCCGGGACGGGGGGCATCTCTACCCCGTCCTGGCGGCCTCCTATACCGGGGAGAGCCTTGCCGCCCCATCGCCGGCGCAGTGCATCATCGGCGGCCTGGGCCGGGAGGGCGAGGCGGCGGCCTATCTGCTGAAGCAGCGGCAAATCCTGCTGAAAAAGGCGGAGGGGCTGCGCCGCGCCGATCCCGGGCAGGCAGCGGCATGCGAAGAAACGGCGGCGGCGCTGGAACGGTATCTTCAGGCATAACCCGCGAAAGGAAGGAACAGCCATATGAGCGACGTCACGGTGGGGGATATCCTGGATTTTCTGCAGGTGAAGGCCCCGTTTGAAAGCGCGGTGGAATGGGACAACAGCGGGCTGCTGGCCGGAAGCCGCGCGCAGCCCGCCCGCCGGGTGCTGACCGCCCTGGACATCACCGGCGACACGGTGGACGCCGCCGTCCGGCTGGGCGCCGGGCTGATTGTCAGCCACCATCCCGTGATATTCCGCCCGCTCCGCCGGCTCGACGCCGGCGGCATCCCCTACCGGCTGGCCCGGGAGGGGATCGCCGCCATCTGCGCCCATACCAATCTGGACAGGGCCGGGGGCGGCGTCAACGACACGCTGGCAGGCCTGCTGGGGCTGCGGGAGGTACGGACGGCCGGGGACGGCCTTTGCCGCATCGGCACGCTGGACGCCCCGGCGGACGGCGGTATCTTCGCCGCCACGGTGGGGAAAACGCTGCACACGGCGGTCCGCTTCCGGGCGGGACGGCGGCCGGTGCGCACCGTCTGCCTCTGCTCCGGCGCGGGCGGGGACTATCTGCTGCCCCTGCTGGGGGAGGCCGACGCCTTTCTGACCGGGGAGCTGCGGCATCATGAATGGCTGGAGGCCGCGGCGGCGGGCGTCACCGTGGTGGAGGCGGGGCATTACGCCACCGAGGCGCCGGTGGTCGATACCCTGGTGGACTGGCTGTCCGCCGCCTTTCCGGTGCTTTCCTGCGTCCCCTATTACGGCGGGGCGCCCTATACGACCCTGTAAGGAGGCGTTACCATGGCGCTGGACGGCGCGTTTCTCTCCTGCCTGCGGGAGGAGCTGACGGCGGGCCTGCCGGAGGCGCGGGTGGATAAAATCCACCAGCCCTCCCGGGAGGAGCTCGTCGTGGCCCTGCGGACCCGGGCGGGGACCAAAAAGCTGTATCTGTCCGCCCGGGTCAACTCGCCCCGGGTGCATTTCACCGATATCCCCCTGGAAAACCCCGCGGCGCCGCCCATGTTCTGTATGCTGCTGCGCAAGCGGCTGACCGGCGGACGGCTGGCGGGCATCCGGCAGGAGGGGCTGGAGCGGGCCCTGTATTTCGTCTGGGACTGCGTCAACGACCTGGGCGACATCGTCCGGCTGACCCTGGCGGTGGAAATCATGGGCCGCCACAGCAATATCATCCTCATCGACGAGACGGGCCGGGTCATCGACGCCATCAAACGGGTGGATCCGGATATGTCCTCGGTGCGGCCGGTCCTCCCCGGGCTGCGCTATTCCCCCCCTCCCGCCGCGGCCGGGCGGCTGGATTTGAGCCGGACCGCGCCGGAGCGGTTTTTGGCCGCCCTGGAGGCGGGGCGGGATCTGCCCCTGTCCAAGGCGCTGCTGGAGGTGTCCCACGGCCTCTCCCCCCTGCTCTGCCGGGAGCTTTCCCATCTGGCGGCGCGGGGGCGGGATCCCTTGGTTTCCGCCATGACGGGGGAGGACAGGGACAGGCTGCTTTTCTATCTGAGGCGGGTGAAGGCGGCGGTGGAAACCGGGGAGAACCGGGTTCCCTATCTGCTGACCAAGACAGACGGCACGCCCCTGGAATTCAGCTTCATGCCCGTCACCCAATACGGGCTGGCGGCCCTGGGCCGGGAGCTGGACAGCTTCTCCGCGGTGCTGGACGCTTTCTATGCCGGGCGGGATCAGGCCGAACGGATGAAGCAGCGGGCCCACGATATTCTGCGGGTGCTGACCGCCGCGGCCGAGCGCACCGCCCGGAAGCTCAGCCATCAACGGGAGGAGCTGGCCCGCTCCGGGGACCGGGATACCCTGCGGATATACGGGGACCTGATTCACGCCAATATCCACGCCATCCCCAAGGGGGCCGACGCCGCGGAGCTCATCAACTATTACGACCCGGACTGCGCCCCCCTGCGGGTGCCGCTGGATCCCGCCCTGTCGGCGGCCCAGAATGCCCAGAAATATTACAAGGCCTATCGCAAGGCGCAGACCGCCGAACAGATTCTGGCTGAGCAAATCGCCCAGGGCGAGG
>CAKTXU010000321.1 GCA_934630995.1 uncultured Eubacteriales bacterium | reverse complement strand
GTACAGGGAAATCCCCGCCACATATTGGCCGGGGCTCACCGCCGACACCTTGATCCGCTGATACAGTCCTCCGGTGCGGTCGTCAAAAACCGTATTGCTCAGCCCCATCCCCACCATGAAGCTCAGCATGAGAAAGAATCCCATACAGAGGAGAAAGCCCTCCCGCTGGGCGATTTGATCGGGCGTCAAAGCGGTCACCGATTGGGCGGAAACCGCCACCTTCCCCGCCGCAGCCGTCTGCAGCAGGTGGTGAAAGGTCCCCGCGTCACCGGCCGCGCCGGCGGAGAGCAGCTGCAGAGACGCCATATAGGAATCCAGGTAGGACTGGAGGAACGCCGCGTTGGCGTAATCGTCCAGGGTGGTGACGGTCAGGGACGGCACAGCTCCGGCCGCCGCGCCCTCCTCAAAGCCGTCGGGGACCTCTATTATAGCAGATATATGCCGTTCAATCAATTCCGTGGACAGCTCCTCATAGCTTCCCCCTGTGAGCACCATGCCGAGATCGGCTTCGAGATAATCCCGGAAATCCGCGGACAGCGCGCTGCCGTCCATGTCCAGGAGGCCCACCGGTATCCCGCCGGTTTTTGCCTCCTTGGAGAGGCCGCCCAGCATCCAGTAAAGCAGGCAAAACAGCGCCCCGCCCCCCAGCGCCACGAGCATGAGCCCGCGATGACACAGGACGTTCTGCTTAAAAATCATCCAAATCCTTTTCATATCCGCGCCTCCCTTCTGCGAAACAGCAGCGCCCCGGCCGCCAAGGATACCAGGAAAACGGCCAGGCTGATGAACAGGACCGCCGCCGCCTTGCCGCCCCGGCCGAACACCGTCAAATCAAAGGCGGCGTTCTGGATGAGATAGAGAGGGGAGCAGTTGGTGATGCCCTCAACATAAACCTCCTTGCTGAAGGTGCCGGACAGAAACATCATAACCCAAAAAACAGGCATGAGCAGCACCATGGCGTTGACCTTCACCAGCACCCCCACGATGGCACACACCCCAATAACCGCCAGCCCGCAGGTGAAAAACATGGCGAAGAGCAGCAGATTGTCCTGCCACCGCGCCGCGTAATGGGCGCCGAACAGCAGGGTACTGGCCAGCATCACCGTGACGACCTGCAGAAACACCTGGGGCACGGTGCCCAGCACCTTCTGTATATAGATGACCGCCTTGTTTTTCGGGGATAGCATTAGCCGCTCCAGTGTATGGTTCCGCCATTCCTCCTGGAAGGCCATGGCCGCACCCATGCCGCCCATGAACAATATCATCACCATCATGGCCACGGCGTAATAATCGAGCATGGTGCGGTTGACCCCCAAATCCTTCTGCCTGACCAGGGTGCCGCCCTCCTGGCCCGTGCCGAGGGCCGGGAGCTTCTCCGGAGCCACTGCCGATACCGCCGACACAGCTCCGGCCGTTTTGGAAAAGGCCGTGAACACGGCCTGGAGCGCCTGGTTCTGAATGGTGTCGCTCCCCTCGTAAATCTCCACCGCCAGCGGCTGACGGAAAACCACCGCCGCCGCGATATCGTCCGATGCGGCCAGGGACTTGGCCGTTTCCAGATCGGCGGCCTCCTCCAGCGCAATTCCCCCCGCCTCCCGAAGGGAGGATAAAAAGCTCTGTACGGCGGCCTTTCCTGCCGGATCGGTGGTTTCCACCACATACTGCGCCCGGATGGTGCCCACCGGCGATTCGCTGCTGTCCAGACGGGTCAGCAGGTTCCCCAGCAGAAACACCATGAGGGAGGGAAACAGCAGAATAAAAAAGACATTGGCCTTGTCCCGGATCATTTCCTTAAATTCCTTGATAAGTATCATAGTGGTGCTCCTTCCTTTCCCATCCGCCGCCTAGCGCAAATCGTGTCCGGTCAGGGCCAGGAAGGTGGTTTCCAGATTGGGAGCCTCACTGCGCACCTCCAGCAGGGGCAGCCCTGCCTCCAGTAGGCTTTGGAGAACCGGGGCCACCCCGTTTCGGGACAGGCCCATATCCACTCGGATACTGTTGTCCTGGAACTCGATTTTTTTCACATCGGGCAGCAGGGCCAGACGCCGGCGCAGCGCCTCCCGGTCGAATTCCTGCGGGAACCGGGTTTCCACATATACCGATTTGACATCGGTCACCAGGGACATCAGCTCCTCCTCGGTGCCGCAGGCGGCCAGCCTCCCCTTATCGATGATGGCTACCCGGTCACAGATTTCCTGGACCTCGGGCATGTAGTGGGAGGTGTAGATGACGGTGGCCCCCCGCTCCCGCAGGGTGCGGATGGCCTCAAGGATATGCTCACGTGACTGGGCGTCCACCCCGACGGTGGGCTCATCCAGAACGATGAGTTTGGGCGAATGGACGATACCGCAGGCGATGTTCAGCCGCCGCCGCATGCCTCCCGACATCCGGCGGGGCTGTATCCCCGCCCGTTCGGCCAGCCCCACAAAGGACAGCGCCTCCCGGGCCGCCTCCCGCCGCTTCCGCCCCGACAGACTGTACAGCGAGGCGAAAAAGCTGACGTTCTCATAGGCGGAGAGCATCGGATACACCGCGATTTCCTGAGGGACCATGCCGATGAGGGGCTTTACCCGATCGCGGTCCCGGCTCAGATCCCAGCCGTTTATCGTCACCGTCCCCCGATCGAAATCGGTCAGGGTAGTGAGGACGTTGAGGGTGGTGGATTTGCCCGCCCCGTTGGGGCCGAGGAATCCGAATATCTCCCCCTCCTCCACCGTGAAGCTGAGAGTATCCACCGCGCACACGTCCCCATATTTTTTGGTCAGCTTATCGACCACCACGTAATTTCCCATATTGAAGCCCTATCCTTTCTGGACGCCGCCCCGCCTGCCGGTTTTTCCGGCGGCGTCCGGTACGTTATCAGCATACCACGGGGCCTGGCGGCGGGGAAGTGACAGACGCGGGTTTTTCCCGTGACATTTGTCACGGATTACGGCAGATACCGCTGGGTTTTCTCCACCTCAAAGCTGGGCCGCAGGTGTTCCACATACAACCCCACAATCATCCCGCCCTGCGAGGCGTCGAGGCGGCCGAACCGGAAAAACAGCTCCCGCTCCCCTTCCTCCCCGCCCGGCCGGACCTCGAGCCCGCCGGGAAACGACAGGGACGTCCCAGCATGGCGGATGCGCAGAGACGCCTCCCCCTCCGGGCAGCAGTCGTCGGTCCGGAGGAGGAGCCCGTCCGGGGACAGCGCGTTCACAATCACGGCCCATTCCCGGCCTGCCGCCACCAGCACGGCGGGATGACCTCCCCGGATTTCGGATACCTCCCGGGGCTCCAGCCCGGCGATATGATAGGCCACGCGGATACACACGAGGATCCCCGCCAGATTATATACGCTCCAGACAATGTTGATAAGAAGGGGGACCGGGCCGGACAGTCCCGCCC
>CAKTXU010000320.1 GCA_934630995.1 uncultured Eubacteriales bacterium | reverse complement strand
GGCACTTGTCCTGGTCGATGACGGCGCCCCGGGGCGTGTTGGTAATGGCGCCGTAGGGGCAGGCCTTGGCGCATTTCTTGGCCAGGCAGCTCTGGCAGTTCTGGGTGACGGTGATTTTGGTGATGGGGCAGCCCTCACAGGCGCACGGAATCACATGCACCACTTGGGAGGGATCGGAATCGGTATACTGTACGTCGATGGGCAGCTTGCCCATGGCCATGCGCACCCGCTGGCGGATGATCTCCCTCTCCCGATAGACGCAGCAGCGGAAATTGGGCTTTATCCCCTTGATAAGCTCAAAAGGAATCCGATCGTACTCCTCGTAGATATCACCGGCGAATGCATGACGCGCCGTGGCACAGAGCACTTCGTGCTTTATCTGGACAATGTCGGTCAGTTCCTGCATAAATATCGTCTGTCCTTTCGCGGAGAATTTCGATGAAAGCGGCCGGCCCTGTCCTGATCAATAGTACCGGATACGCACGATTTTTCCTGCCTGACGCAGGGTGTCCGCCAGCTCCTCCAGCAGGCGGATCTTGATGCTCAAATCCACCGGCAGGTTGGGATTCTGGTGAGCGGGATTGATGGCCTTGCCGATAAACAGATAGAGATGGGTACATTCCTCCAACAGAATCCGCGCGATCATGGCCGCGCCGTTGTGGGCGTCCAGCTGGCCGATGCTGCCCGCATCGGCCGGATTGTCGAGAAACCGCCTGACGATGGCGTTGGCCTGCCGGATAGTCAGAACCCCCTCCGTCACCAGGTCGATGCCCTGGATATGGGCGATGGGAGGCAGATCGCCGTCAAAGCTCAAATCCGTCACCACCTGGCGCCCCAGCACCCGCGCCACCAGATTGGCGCTGCTGCCCCCGCAGACGATTTTCTTTCCCTCGGGGGCCATGAAATCCACCACCACCCGCTCGTCGTCCTGAGGAAGACGGGGCGGACCGGAAAAAAGACTGACCACTTGCTGGGGAATCACCTTGACGGTGGCCACGGTGGTATCATCCCCGGGCTGGCGCATATACAGGTCCTCGCAGGCCTCGATAAGGGCGGCGGTCATCCGGGCGCTGGTGTTTTCGTCCTGCCAGTTATCCTGAAGGAAATCGCAGACGCTTTCCCAGTTCCAGCCCAGATTGAGCACCGCGCCGATGCCCGCATACATCACCCCGTCGCTGATGAGGGTTAGCATATCACCGCATTCCAGATCGAACACGGCCTCCTTGATGGTTTTCCCCCCCACCTCCCGGGTGGTGTATTCGATGGGATAGACCACGCCGTCGTGGACATAGATACAGCCGGGGCAGTCAAATTCCGTGAGATACGCCTTCCCGTCATAGGACAGCTTGAGAATGGAAAAGGTGGAATAGGCCATATGCCGTACCTTGCACACCGGCAGGGTATGGATGATGGTGTCCACCGTGTCCTCCAGCGAGGCCCCCGACTGCATCATGGTGGCAATGATTTTAGAGGTCAGGGTGGCCAGAATATTGGCCTTGACCCCGCTGCCCAGCCCGTCCGACAGCACCACGATGACGCCGTCATCGGTGCGCACGACCTCCACCTTGTCGCCGCAGAGCTCCTCATTTTTTTTATTCAGGCTTTTCGAGCTGACGTCGTAATACAGACGGCCCACTCCATTTTCCTCCCTTGCGGCTTCCGGGTTCATTCGTCGGTCCCCTCGCTCATGATGAGCCCCTTGAGGTTATTCAGGGTCACCTTGGTTTCCGCCGTCGTCTCCCCCAGCAGGCTGGCGATTTCCTGGGCGGCTATCATCTGCTTTTCGATGACCTTCTGGGCCATTTCCGCCGATTCCAGCCGGGCGCGGTAGCGGGCCTCCTTGCGCTTCTCCTCGTCGGTGATATCCTGGTAGAAGGCCATGACCAGATCCTGCTCCTCCACATAAATGAGGGTCTGCTTGGCCACCATGGACAGGGTTTCCAGCTTCACCTTCTTATCCACGATGTTGCGGTGAGTCTGGAAAATCTCCTCAAAATCAGCCGGATCCATATATTCATACAGACCGGCCTTGAGGGCCTGCTGGCGGGAAACGCCGAACGCCTTCTGCGCCGCCAGGTTGATCTCAATGATCCGCAGCTCCCGATCCACAGCCAGCACCATGTTGGGGGTGACGCTCAGGGAAACGCTGCTCAGGGACTGGGACAGATCGTTGATATAGGGCAGGCACATGTACAGCTCCGCCTTGCCCTGGTAGACCGCGATGGCCTTATCCCTGCAGGTGTTATAACCGCAGGAGCCGCAGTTGAGCTCCTTATCCGGGGTAGGCTTGCCGATCTCGGACAGAATACGGCGGATGGTGGCCTCGTCGGGAATATCCGTCCGGGGCTGATCGGGAAGAAAATCCAGAGACAGGCCGGGAACCGCCTCTTCCGGCAAAACGGCCTCCGCGTCGGCGGCAAAGCTGTCCACCGCCAAACGGCCGCGATAAGCGGCCCGGCGTTCATCGGCTATCAAGGGGCCGCCCACGCAGCCGCCCTCGCAGGCGTTGAGCTCCACAAACAGAGGCCCTTCCGTGTCCATTCCGGCCTCCAGCTCCTTGAGAAAGGCCATGACGTTGTTCAGACCGCAGACGCTCATCTTCTGATACCCGTCCGATGCCTCGCCGGAGGCCTCTTCCTGCCGCCGGACATCCCGGAGAATGCCCTCCGGGATCGGATAAATCCGGGAAAATGCCGCGGGGCTTTCCGTTTCCCGCTCCGTCTCCAGTTCTATGGAAATCCCCCTATCGCTCAGCAGCCTGTCCAGCATCCGGAAGGACAGGACGCCGTCGGCGGATTCGGGGTGATCGTCGATTTCCTTGATTTTGGACAGGCAGGGGCCGACAAAAACGACTCGGGTATCCTTGCCCATCCGCTCCTTGATCATCCGGCCATGGGCCAGGACGGGAGACACCACCGGCGCCATCATGGGAATCAGAGCCGGATAATACTTGGTTATCAGCATATTGACCGTGGGACAGCAGGTGGTGAGGATGACGGGCATCTCCGCCTCCTGCATCAGCCGGCGGTACCGGGCCGTCACCTCGCGGGCGCCCACTGCGGTTTCCTCCACCCGGTCGAAGCCCAGCTTATACAGGGCGGATACCAGTCGGGCGCGGTTTTTCTCCCCATACACCCCCGCGAAGGAGGGCGCCAGGCTGGCCACCGTCTTGACCCGCGGATCCTGCAGATAGTCCAGCACGCGGGCGGGATCATTGAGGACGGTTTTGGCCTTCTGCGGACAGATATTGACACAGTGGCCGCAGAGAATACACTGATCCTCGATAACCTCCACCCGGTCGTCTATGTAGCTGATGGATTTGACATCGCAATATTTCAAACATTTATAACAGTTTTTGCAGTTGGCTTTTTTGACGCTGATATACGC
>CAKTXU010000319.1 GCA_934630995.1 uncultured Eubacteriales bacterium | reverse complement strand
CCCTCCATGCTTCCGAAAAGTGCGGCGCCAGCCAGGCGGAACCAAGAATGCCCCGGACATCGGCATCCTGAAAGCCGGCCTGCATCAGCTCCCCCGCCAGTTCTTCCGGTTCATGGAAAAAGGAACGGCTCATGCCCCGGTAGGCGGAGTTGTCCGGCGGGATATGCTGTCCATCCTCCAGCTCGCGGCGGATCATTTCGCAGAATGCCTCTTCCTCCAGCAGATCGTTTTGCTCCCCGTATGCGGTGACGGCCCACAAGAGGGTGGCTAATCGCGTGATGGCGGCGGCAAACAGCTTTCCGCCTGGCTTCAGCAGCCGTCTGGCCTCTTGCAGCGCCGCCAGCCGATCCTCCTTTTCGGGCAGATGGTATAACGGCCCCATCAGGAGAACGGCGTCTGCGCTTCCTTCAGGCCGGGGAATGGAACGGGCGTCGGCCACGGCCGCCTCACGAAGAAAGATGCCCGGATACTCGGCCTGCAGGGAGGAGGACAGTTCGATATTGGCCTGGGCCATATCGTAGAGATAGACCTGATAGCCCAGCGAGGCCAGCCAATAGGCATACTCTCCATAGCCGCCGCCAATATCGTAAATCGCCGCAGGCGGCGGAGGCAGCTGTTCCAGAAGCACTTCCCGGCTGCGTTCCCATTCCAGCTGACCGATATCCGTCCGCAGCCTGGACTTTTCAATGCCTGTGTTGTATTTTGACAGGGCCTCTTTGTTTATCCGCATGCTGTCTCCTCCTTTTTTCCATTGTATCATACCTGGAGTACAGGAGCAACACTGCCGGAACCGGAGGCCGTTTTTTGTCGGATTCTCACCTTGCATTGGCACCGCGCCCCATGCTATACTGGAAAACGAAAGGGCACAGAAGACGGTGCCCTCTATTTATGGCTGAACGGAGGAGAGGCAATGAGCCGTATCACCAATGAACCAAAGCATAAAAACGCCGTGCTGCGGGCGGTGCGGGAACAACTGGAGCACCGGGCTATGTGGCTGTATCTGCTGTGTAGTGAGGCGGAAAAAAAGGGCATTGTCTGGGAGGATATCGGCTGCGAGGCGGTGCGCCGTTGCGGCTGCATCCAGGGAAAGGGCCTGGTGGAAAAGGGGGGGACCGACAGCCTGCTGGGGCTGAAAAAAACCTTGTTCACCCTTCCCGCCCGCCTGGTTTTTGAGATGACGGTGGTGGAAAGCGTCGATGACAGGCTTTCTCTGGATTTTCATTATTGCCCGCTGGTCAAGGCCTGGCAAAAGCTGGGCTGCACCGATGAGGAGATCGAACGCCTGTGCGATATGGCTATGTGCGGAGACAGGGGAATTGCGGCCTCCTACGGTGGACGGCTCGATTTGCCTAAAACAATTGCCCGGGGAGACCCGGTTTGTGAAATTCGGTTCAGTAAGCCTGCGAAGGGAGGGAACCCGGCAGATGAATGATTTCCTGAGCAAGGCCAATTCCGCTCCCATGTATCTCATAGCTTTTGTGGTTATCGCGGTGGTGATGCTGATGGCAGCCGTGTTCCTGTTCAAGGCGTATCGAGAAGGGGTGCGCATCGGCATGGACAGGAAAAAACTCAACAAGGCCCTGACCTCCAGCATATTGTTCTCCATCGTTCCCTCCATCGGTATTCTCATCGGGGTCATTACCCTGTCCGGATCTCTGGGGGTGCCCCTGCCCTGGCTGCGGCTGTCGGTTATCGGGGCGCTGCATTATGAAACCATGGCGGCTGACGTGGCGGCCAAATCCGCCGGGCTGGAGGCGCTCAGCGCTTCCGCCATGACGGGTGAGGCTTTCGCCACCATCGCGGTGGTGATGACCATCGGTATCATTTGGGGTGGTGTTTTCTGTATCTTCGGACTCAAAAAATACCAGAGCAAGGTGAAAAAGGTGTCTCAAAAGGATAACCGCTGGGGCGGCCTGATGCTCAACGCTATGTTTATCGGCATGGTCTGTGCCTTTATCGGAGCAGGCTTTGCCACCGTGCGCAAGACAGGGAGCCTGACCAGTCTGGTGGTTATCCTGGTGTCGGCCCTGTTTATGCTTCTTTTCACCCAACTGGCCAAGATAGAAAAACTGAAATGGGTGGAGAATTTTTCCCTGTCGGTCAGCATGGTGCTCGGCATGGCGTCCGCTGTCGGGTATACTCTGTTGGAGCCCCATATCATCGCCCTGTTCGGGGCTTGAGCGGAAGGAGGAGAGCCGATGAAAGCAACTGAAAAGACGAAATCACGCAGCTTTGAGGATTCCATGCACCTGTACGGACGGGTATGGACGGCTATCTGCCTGTTCCTGATGCTCTGCGTGCCGCTGTTTATCTCCCTTTATTTCGGGGCGGTGCCCAATCTTCAGGGTGTGCTGGTGGGTTCCTTCAGCATCTGCCTGATATTCCTGCCTTCCAGCATCGTGGAGGTCATTACCTATGCTCCCATGATGGGCACCGGCGCCACCTATCTGGCCTTTGTGACCGGCAATCTGTCCAATCTCAAAATTCCCTGTTGTATGAATGCCCGGGACATCGCGGAGACGGAGTACGGCACTAAGGAAAATGAGATCGTCTCCACCCTGTCGGTGGCGGCCTCGGCCCTGGTGACCTGCACGGTGCTGATCGTTGGGGTGCTGGCTCTGACGCCCCTGACGCCGTTCCTCAGCAATCCGGTGCTCCGGCCGGCCTTTGACAACGTGGTGCCCGCCCTCTTCGGCGCCCTGGGATATAAATATTTCAGCAAGGCGCCGAAAATCGCCGTGGCTCCCTTCCTGGCGATGGTGGCGCTCTGCCTCATCGTGCCGGCGGCGGGGGATCAGGTGGCGATTCTTGTGCCGGTATCGGCGCTGTTGGCCATCGCGGTGGCCCGGCTGCTGTATAAGCGGAACAAAATCTGAAAGGGGATACGTCCACTATGTGGTGGCTGTACATTTTGCTGGGCCTTATCGGCCTGTTGGTCCTGCTCATCTTGATTGCGGTATTCCGCGCTCTGCTGATGGGGAAACAGCTCCCAGTCGGACAGCCCTCGGCACTGGAGGGCATGGCGCTGGACAGGGAGAAATACACGGCGGATCTGGCCGCCATGATCCGCCATCAGACGGTGAGCAAGCGGGGAGAGGCGCCCGGCGAATCCTTCGCGGCCTACCGGGCGGAGCTGGAACGGCTGTTTCCACGGGTTCATCAGAGTTTGGAGCGGACCGTCCTGGACGGTTCCCTGCTCTATCGCTGGGCGGGAAAGGACAGTGCGCGGCCGGCCGTGGTGCTGATGTCCCATTCCGATGTGGTGGAGGCCACGGGGGAATGGCGGTATCCGCCCTTTGAGGGCAGAGTCGCCGAGGGTCGGATTTGGGGGAGGGGAACCATGGATACCAAGGGTTCACTCTGCGCGATTCTGGAGGCTGTGGAAAGC
>CAKTXU010000318.1 GCA_934630995.1 uncultured Eubacteriales bacterium | reverse complement strand
GATAATGCAGGAATACCGCCGGCTCCAGCCCCGTTTTTTTTGCTTCGGCGATGGAGGCGCGCAGCCTGCCCGCCTCCCGCAGCAACACCTTTTTATCGGCATCCGCTTCGGCGTCGTAGAACCATCCCCTGGTGCCGCAAAGGGCATAACTGCCGGCGGCGACCGCGTCGTTGTGCAGAATATGCAGAGAGGTAAAGCCATTATCTCCAAAAAAGACTTCCATTTTCCGGCGGGTGGACCACCAGTAATCGTGATTGCCCTTCAATAGACATTTTTTACCGGGGAGGCCGTCCAGAAAGGCGAAATCTTCCCGAGCGGCCTCCAACGTCATTCCCCAAGAAATGTCGCCGGCCACCACAACCGTATCCTCCGGGGTTATCAGCGCCCGCCAGTTTTTTTCAAGCCGGCTCACGTAATCATCCCAGCCGTGAAAGATATCCATAGGCTTATCCGTGCCCAGGGAAAGATGAAGATCGGCGATGGCGAATACCGACATAGCCTCTCCTATTCCCCGATATGCAGCGTGGCATATACGACGTCTTTCATCTCTTCCCGGCCGCAGACCTTTGTAAAGCGGGGTGTGCGCCCCCGCAGATTCGCAAGCGGAGGAGGAACGGGGCAGCCCGTCACAGCCGCGAGGCGCTCCACCTTTCCGAATTCATCCAGGGCGCCGTCGTCCTCCCCGAGAGCCTTGAGAACGCTGGCGGAGAATTTGTAGGGATTGGCCGTTGAGGCGATGACAGCGGGGGTGGCATCCCCCGTTTCCCGGCGATAACCGCGGTAGACCGCCACACCGACGGCCGTGTGGGTATCCAGCAGATAGCCGGATTTCCGGAAGGTTTCGGCGATGGTGGCCGCCGTCTGCCCGTCGCTGCACCAGCCGGCGGAGAAGAGGGATTGGATTTCCCCGTGCATGGCGGGGGAAACGGTATAGCGGCCCTCTTTGACCAGAGAAGCCATCAAACGGCGGATTTCCCCGGCGTCCCGGCCGGACATGTCGTAAAGCAGCCGCTCCAGATTGGAGGAAATCAAAATATCCATCGAGGGCGACGCCGTCGTATGAAACACGCGATTGCGGTCATAGGTGCCCGTGCGGATAAAATCCGTCAGGACATTGTTGACATTGGAGGCGCAGATGAGCCTGGCGACGGGCAGTCCCATCTTCCGGGCGTAATAAGCCGCCAGGATATTGCCGAAGTTGCCGGTGGGCACCACGACGTTCATCGGTTCGCCCAAAGCCAGACTGCCCGCCTTCAGCAGATCGCAGTAGGCCGAGACATAGTAAACAATCTGCGGCACCAGGCGGCCCCAGTTGATGGAGTTTGCGCTGGAAAACATCCTGTTTTCTTTTTCTAAATCCGCCGCGATATCCTTGTCGGTGAAAATGGCCTTGACACCGGACTGCGCGTCGTCAAAATTACCGCGGATGGCGCAGACGGAGACATTCTCCCCTTCCTGGGTGGTCATCTGCAGCTTCTGCATCGGGCTGACCCCGTCCTCCGGATAAAACACGAGGATACGAGTGCCGGGGGCGTCGCGGAAGCCCTCCAGCGCCGCCTTGCCCGTGTCGCCGGAGGTGGCGACAAGGATGACAATTTCCCGCCCGCCCGCTGTCTTTCCGACGGATACCTGCATCAGATGGGGCAGTATTTGCAACGCCATATCCTTAAAGGCGCAGGTCGGGCCGTGCCACAGCTCCAGCATATGCACGCCGGGCTCCAGCTCACGCAGGGGGGCGATAGCCGGTGTGCGGAACTTTTCCGGCGTATACGCCGCGCGCACGCAGGCACGTACCTCTTCCCGGGTAAAATCGGTCAGGAAACCGGAGAGGACAGCCTCCGCCCGCTCCGCATAGCTCTTTTCCGTCAGCGCCTGCAGCTCCTCCAGCCTCAAAACCGGCAGGGATTCGGGTACAAACAAGCCGCCGTCACAGGATATCCCCCTGGTAATCGCCTGGGCGGAGGGGACGGAAACGCCGCCGTCCCGGGTGCTGGTGTACATCATGGATTTATCCTCCAAACTTCCGGCCGTTTTTCACGCCAGTCAGGGTTCTCCCTTCATACTAATACACGACCCGCCCCTTGTCAAAGCGGCGGTGAAAAAATCGTAGCAATTGCCGAAAAATAGACGTTCCAGACAAGCTTCCTCGTAGTTTTTGCGGCACAGATAGTCATACAGGCCCTCCAACATCTCCACGCCGTTCCATTCAGGCGGGAGTTCCGTACCGTCAAAATCGCAGCCGAAGCCTACGGTACGCTCCCCGCCCAGGGACAGATAATGATAGAGGTGCCTCTCGATGCAAGAAAAGCTCTGCTCCCCCAGCTGGGCGGCACACACATTGAGCCCCACAACGCCGCCGCTGTCACGTACCGCCGCAAACTGGGCGTCGGTGAGATTGCGCGGGTTGGGGTGTACGGCGGCGGAAACCGAATGGCTGGCGATGACTGGGCCGCCGGACAGCTCCGCCACATCCCAGAAGCCCCGCTCATTGAGGTGGGATACGTCCGGCAGAATACCGTATGTCTCCAGTTCCCTGACGGCGCATTTGCCAAAAGGAGTCAGTCCCGTCCCTGTTTTGGAGCAGCAGCCGCAGCCCAGCTCGTTGTCGCCGTTCCAGGTCAGGGTGAGGATTTTGACATCGAGCGCGGCCAGATCCCGGATATGCTCCAGACTCCCGGCCAGGGCTGCGCCTCCCTCCACGGCCAGCAGGGCGGCGCACCGGCCCGAGGACAGCGTCTTTCGCATATCCTCCGCCGTTCGGACGACGGCCATTTTGCCGGCGTTGTTTTCCGCCTCACGGTGGGCCTGTTCCAGAATTTCCCGGCATTGCTCATAGGCCGGCTTCCCCCGCAGGGTATCCGGCAGCCATACGGCAAACACCTGCGCCCAGGGGGCCGCCACGCGCAGCCCCCTGGTTAAATCGATGTGCAGCCGATTGTCAACCAAAGGCGCGCCGGTCTGAAAGCATTCATACAGGGTGTCGCAGTGCATATCAAAAAGCCGCATGCAAATCCCCCGCTTCATAAGCATTCATCAGATGATCGATTTCCAGCACGTCCATGGGCTTCCCCTTTTTAGTGACGATTTCAAGGACATCAAAACGAGGCTGAAGCGTCACAGGATAACTGCGCAGAAAAACGCCAGCCGTTTTCAGAAGACGCTGCTGTTTCATTCCGGTAACCGCCTCCCGCGGAGTAAAATAGGCATCCTCACTGCGTGCCTTGACCTCCACGAAAGCAATATATTGGTCGTCGGTGGCGATTATGTCAATTTCCCCGAAACGGCAGCGATAGTTGGAGACCAGGATACGGTAGCCCTTTTCGCGCAAAAAACGGGCCGCCAGCACTTCGCCCACGGCCCCTTTGGAAACACCCGCCACGGCGACCCCTCCTCCGCAT
>CAKTXU010000317.1 GCA_934630995.1 uncultured Eubacteriales bacterium | reverse complement strand
GGCTACGGCCACAAGCGTCATGATAACCGACAGGAACAGGCCGAACCGATAGGTTTTCCGACAGCAGAGAATATTGCCCACCACAATCACGACGATGGAGGCCATCTGATAGATAAGCAGCATAAGGAGCTTATCGTCCCGCAGCCCGGCATTATAAGCAAAGCACAGGGACACGCCCATGCCGATGTGGGCCACCAGGCTGATGAGGGTTGAATTCATCTGGCGGGACAGCACCAGGGCGGCCATCAGCCATACCAGCAGCAGGGCAAAGGTGGCGACATCATTCAAACGGCCGAAATACACATGGGTCAGCAGGATGGATATGAACAGCAGCCCGCAGCCGCAGCCTGTCAGAATCAGGGTAAAATTGTTGCGCCGGCGCCGCGTCAGAAGAATACCCGTCACCGCAACCGCCGCGCTGAGCGCGTACATGAGAAGGATTTTTACGGTTTCCGGAATGTCGTTGTATATCCATACGGCGAAAACGATAAGGCCGATGAAAAACAGAATCGACGCGGCGACCCCCAACACATTCCGCCCAAACCAATTTTCCATACGGCCCGGCGTCCCCGCCGCGGCGGGAGGCGCGCCGGGAGCAACCGCCGCCGGAGGCGGCGAAGACGGCCGCTGCGGCGGGGCATAGTAGGACGGAGGCGGCTGCGGGACGGCCGGCCGTACAAATGACGGAGGCGGCGCAGGCTGCGGCCGCGCAGGAGGCGGCTGCATATAGGGGGGCGGCGGCGTTTGGGCGGGGGGAGGCGGCGTCTGAGGCTGATCCGCCGGCGCCTTAAATACACCCGGATGGCTGCTATTGTATTGTCGGATAAATCCCCACAGCTGATCCACCTGGCGTTTGAGCTGGCTGTTTTCCCAGATGAGCTTATTGACCTTGCCGTTGAGCACAATCAACGCCACAACCATCGCGACCAACCCGATGAACAATAATCCGGTCACTCCGCTTCCCCCTCATGTTCGGATGACGGACCATCCGGTCCGGGTCCTTGAAACAACCCGGTCAGATCCTCCAGCACAAAGGAGGAGGCGACCCTCCGGCCGTCGGCCGTCAACAGCCGGAAATGCTGAGACAGGATGTTCTGCTGGACGGTGTACCGATCGTTTTCCATAATGGTCTGCCACCAGACCCGGCCCCCCATGGTGTGCGGATAGCGCGGTTCGCTGCCGTTCCAGGCCAGGGCCAGAATAATATCGTTGGGCCGCCCGCCGAAAATGCCGGCGATGACCTCGCTGTTTTCGAAAATCGAGCACAGCGCCACACTGCCGGTCCAGCCGAGAGAGGATCGGCCTTTTTCGATCTCCACCAATGTTTTTTTCGATATGCCGAGCATCAGCGCCATTTTATCCTGGCTGAGCGAATATTCCGTACGCACCAGCTTGGCTTTGGCGTCGCATAGCTCTACAAATTTCCGTTTATCCATACCGTCATCTCAACGCATTCCTTTTAGTGTAATTTTACACTATTTGTGTAAAACTTGTCAAGCCCGGTTCTGGTATTTTTCAAAAAAAATCCCCCGGCGGTAATTCCGCGACAGGGTGAAATCCTAGGCTTTAACGGGCGGAAACAAGGATTCTGCGCCCAAAAAACAGCATGCTTACAAGGGCCATAGCCGGGCTGGCTTGACCTCTGTGGAACGGAGCAGTAAAAAGAGCGGATCATTTCGGATTATGCGGCATCCTTAGCGTCCGAAAAGAACTCTTGTCATGTCTTCCGGTCAGTCTTCATTTGTCATTCGGCATACGGCCCGCTTCCGTGAAATATAGCGCCGACCGTTTGATACGAGAGCAATTTCGCCGGGATTGTTGTTCAGGGAACTGATAGTCAAACCGCCCGACTAGGTGCGGCCGTCCCGACGTATATAGTTGTATAGGCCGGATAAAATTTCTCATTTTTCGGAGGAACCCGCATCCTCGCACGGGAGGCAGCTGAAATAATCCGCTTTTAATATCGAATAACAAACCGTGTCAAGAACCTGACCGTCATATGATTCATTTTTCTGTCCACCAGTCGCTTCGGGTTGAAAACCGCATTTCTCAAGGATGCGTTTAGCACTGGCATTATAAGGGAAATGATAAACGGACAGCATTTCAATATTCATCTCTTCAAAAACGTATTTAATCACCCGTTTTACCGCTTCCGTCATATAGCCCCTGCCCCGGTAGTCAGCCGAAAGGACAAAGCTGATAGTTTTTGCATTGGACTTTCTATGATCTCCGTCCGGCCAGATTTTCAAGGAACCGATCACCTTTTCGGTTTCCTTGAGGACGATTGCCCACCTATCGTCATTTTCAATATAATACCTCAGCGCTCTGAAAGAAACTTCCTTGTTCTCATGAGGTTCCCAGCCCGGCAGCTGCCATACCCTCGGATCTTTTGCAAACTCATAAAGATCCTCTAAATCTTCATACTCCCACCCACGCAAAATCAACCGTTCTGTCTGTAAAAATTTCATTTTATATCCCCAAATACAAAATATCATTTTCAAACAGTATCATAACATAGAAATCATCAGAAGTCGACTGTTTTACAACAATCGATTTTTGACGGCGAGCCGGATTTACGCTGCAAAAAAAGAGGGATTTGGAAGAGCCAACTGCCGAATACCAAATCCCTTCCTACGTTCCGTCTATCCGTTCCGGTCTTCAGCCGGGTTTACGTGGATCATAATGTGCTTTATTTCCGAAAATTTGCGTTCAGTATCTCGATGCACCTGTTCGGCCACCTCATGCGCCTCCCGAAGTGATTTGCCGCCATCCACGGAGATTTCCAAGTCTATATACACCTTATTCCCGAACATTCTGGAATGGAGCATATCCACAGACAGCACGTCCTCCTCCGCCGAAATATAGCGCAGCAGTTTTTCCTCGTAATCCTCTCCACAAGAAGTATCCAGCATTTTGATGAACGCATCCTTCAAAATGTCATAAGCGACTTTTACGACGAACAAACAAATCACAACGCTCGCCGCAGAATCCAGCACTGAGTAACCCAACATTGCACCGGCGATACCAATCAAGGAACCGATTGAAGAGAGCGCGTCCGAGCGATGATGCCACGCATCCGCCAAAAAAGCTGTGGAATTGATGAGCTTGGCATAATAGCGCGTATACCAGTACATCGCCTCTTTACCGACAATTGACAGGACAGCCGCCACAAGAGCTATGACGCCTGGGAGCGCGAGGACTTGATAACGGCCGGAAATCATGTTTTCTATACCCACCTTACCAATGCAAACGCCGGTCGCCATCAGAACAAAGCCCAGGATGAGAGACGCCACACACTCCAAGCGTTCATGTCCGTATGGGTGTGTATCATCTGCAGCTTTTTTTGAGAGCTTAACGCCAATCCATGCAATCAGTGTAGTGAGAACATCAGAGAAGGAATGAAC
>CAKTXU010000316.1 GCA_934630995.1 uncultured Eubacteriales bacterium | reverse complement strand
CGTCCTTCCCCACTCCGTCGGTCAAATCCAGATGGACGAACAGCCGCTTATCCGCCTTCTGCGCCTCCCGGACATAAGCGGGCAAGGTTAGAATGGTGCCACCGAGCAGAAACAGGGTGGGGACGGGACCAGCCAGTGCCTGGCGGAAGGCCGCGGGCGTCCTCACTGCCGCAATAAGCCGGGAGCCTGCTTTATCAGCCATCTGTCCCCACCCCTTCCTATGCCATTGCCGGAATTACCGACTTTTTTTCCTTCTTCGCACGCAGACAGCGGTGACAGGTGCCGCCATAGCCAGAACGCCCGCACCGGCAGCAAGAACCACCGTCCAGGGGAAGCCTTCCCCCGTGTCCGCTCCGCCGCTGCCCACCTTAATGGTGACGACGCGGGTGAACAGATAGAGATCCTCCTGGGCATCCATGGCTACCCGCAGAATTGCCTTCACCGTTCCATCCGATTTGCCGGTCACGGCGCTGCCGTTCACCGACAGATGCTCGCCGCCGCTGACGGGAACCAGCTCCGCTTCCAGATCCTCCTCCTCGCCGGCCAGGGTGACGGTCTTCGCCTTCATTGTCAGCTTACCGCCCACGGAGAGGGTATAGCTGTCCTGCAGGGCCTCCGCAGTGCCGACCTTGGGCAGAATATCCTGTACGCGATTGGTGGTGACATGGCTGACGCCTTTGGATAACAGCGCCTTGCTCTGGGAGGCGCTGTCGACTGTCCAGACCGAGGTGGGGATGCCGCGCAGGCTCAGGGCGCGGACGAACCCGCTCCCCAGCTTGTCGAAGTAGGGGCTGTAAGCGGTTCCCGCCGCCCGTGTCTCCCTCAGAAGCGAATCGACGGAGACAGCCACACTCTCATCTCCATAGGCCTGGGTCAGGAAGCCCAGGGACAGCTCCGGAATCAGCTGCGCGGTCCGGTTCAGTTGTCCCATGTTAAAGGAGATTACCACGCATTGATCGGCAATGTCGTATTTGTCAATCAATTCCTTCAGCCGATCGACGATCTCCGCCTTAGCCGATTTGATTTCAATGACAATCACCATATCCTTGCCTTTGAAATAGGAAAAATATTCCTCCAGCGTCGGGATGCGGGCGTCGGGATACTGGGCGGCATTGCCCTTGTTGGCCTTGAACTGCTTGAGCTGGGCCAGAGTATAGGATTCGATGTGTCCCGTGCCGTCGGTGGTGCGCTCCAGGGTACCGTCGTGCAGGATGACAAGCTGGTTGTCGGTGGTCAGGTAGATATCGCATTCCACCAGCCCCGCCCCCAGCTCATAGGCCTTCTTGGCGCTTTCCAGCGTGTTCTCCGGAACTAGGGAAGGAACGCCCCGGTGTCCGATGATAAAGGGCCGGCGGGAAAGATAGGCCTCTCCGCTGAATACCCGATAGGCGTCGTAGCAGACGGAGGGCTTTGAAGCAATGATACCATTCACTCCCGCGGCCGTCAAGTCCACGGCCCCCGCCGTATCCAGGCCGGCAGGCGCCTCGGCCCAGACGCTGAGGAAACGTTCCTGGAGATAAGCGACGGTTTTCCTATCCGCCCGTTCGGCGGGCAGAAGGAGAATGGTGGCACCGGCGGCGCTGGTTTTGGCCGTCATGGCGGCCGGCGTATCCATGCCGGTGAATTTTACCGCCCCCCCCATCAAGGGATAGACGGTGCGGGCGCGTTTGACCAGGGCCGGATCCCCGGACAGCAGAATGGCGTCCACATAGCCTCCGTTTTTCAAGAACGCCGCCGTCCCGTCGGCAGCCGTCTCACTCTCCACCGCCAGAACCGGTATGCATTTTCCGTCAATTGTCCGCAACGCGTCGGACAGGATCATCCCAGTAGCCTGCAGCGAATCGTTGACGGCCAGCAGGATGTGGCTGGGGCGCTCCGCCGCTTCCACCAGCGTCTTCAGCTCCTCTGCCGTTGAAGGGGCGGCCAGGACGGAGGGAGGATTGATAAGGCCGGTTTCCGGAGTGAAGGCGTCGACGGCCTTAGGCGGCTCGGGCAGCTTCTCAGCCGGCACCACCACACGGACGTTGTCGAACAGGGAGGTATTGTTGTTGGACTGGAAGCCCACGCCCCCCGTTTTGCGCAGGCCGGAAAGGGTGGCGTCGATGATAATCGTGCCGTCTATGCTCTCGACAATCCGGTCGCCCTCGGCCCGCACCGTCAGGCGATGACTTTTGGAAGCGGAAAGCGTCTCGGTCAAGGGACCGGTCTTCATCACGTTCCAGCCGTCCTGGGGCGTCCGCTCGGCGAATTCCACTCCGTTGTTCTGGGTTGTGTCCACCCGTACGCACATTTGATAATATGGATAATTTTCATTTTGAATGCGGAACATCAGGGAGCTCCAGCGGGCGGTATCCGTATATTCCGTAACCTGTAAATCCGCCTCAATCTGGTAGTCCCCGAAGGCCTCCAGCCAAGACGGCAGAAGCACCCGCGCCCGGGAGAGGCGCAGCTTGCCGTCCTGTACGCGGGCGCTGTCGGCGCTGCCCTCAATCCGTTTCCAGCCCGCCGGAAGCTGTCCGTCGCCGACGCTGTCAAAGCTCTCCTCACACAGTACATATTCCTTGTCCGCCGGCGCCTTGGCCGCCACATAGATCTCCAGGGAGGCGTTACCCTTGGAAACGGTTACTTTGTGGACGCCCTTGGCCGTAGCGGTCAAAGCGCCGTTGGCAACGGTGAGGCCCGCGTCCGCGGTCCACTGCACCGCCGTTCCGGCCAGAGTTTCGTTCCCCAACACGACCCGCAGGCCGGAGAGGGCGACTTTCTTTCCCGTATCCACCAGCAAGGTGCGAGATTCCGCGCTCAGGGTGACGGGCTCGGCCTCCGCCCTGACTGGAGAGGCCAGCGGGCCGCCGGTCAGCCCCATCGACAGGGTACAGGCCGCCAGCAGGGCGATAAATCTACGTGCTTTCATCAACATCCATCCCTTCAAGCTTCAATAAAAAAAGAGAGACAGAGTAAACCGCACGCCGAAGCGTCCGATTTACCTTGTCTCTCAATCTCGTTCCTATCGTATCACACCCGGCGGCGGCTGTCAATCCTTTCCTGCCGGGCCAAGGTATCAATCCCTGTTTTTCACCCGCTTCACCAGCAGGGCCATCACCGTGATATCGTCCTCCCTTTCCCCCTGTTGTTTTTTGCGGGCGGTATCCGCCATGCTTTCACAGAGCTTGCCCAGGCTCGTCGTCTTGGGATCGAAATCCCGGAGCATCTCCTCCGCCCAGCCGATGCCGGCGGTGGTGGCGCCGTCGCTAAGAAGCAGCAGGATATCCCCGTCCACCAGCGTGTCCGCACTGCGCTCGAAGGCCACATCCCGCAGGATACCCACCGGCAGAGAGGAGCGCTCGATACGGGAGACTCTGCCACCGCTGCGCAGCAGGGACACCGCCGCGCCCGCCTTCAGGCTGTCTAGACGGCCGGTGAAG
>CAKTXU010000315.1 GCA_934630995.1 uncultured Eubacteriales bacterium | reverse complement strand
ACCGGTCACCGTAACCACCGCGCTCGGGATGCTGGAAGATACGCTGCGGGGCGCGGGGATGAATGCGTGGGCCAATACCTATATTGTGGTCACCCGGATGCAGGCGGCTTGTGTGCTGACTATCCTGCCGATGCTACTGCTGTATATTGGATTGCAGCGTTTTTTCCGGGAGAGCATCGAACGTACGGGTATTGTGGGCTGAGCCGGAAAAGCGGCCAGAAAGGAATGGTTCATCCATGTCAAAACAAGAACAGGCCGGCTCGGGGAGACGGGCCGGCAAGGGAAAACGGGCCGCGCACAGCGCGGCGGGAGTACTGGGGCTGCTCGCCGTGTTAGGACTGACGGTCAGCGGCAGTGGGGGGATACAAATGTCATATAATCCAAGCTATATCAACGTCGCGCTGATGGGGGCGACGGCAGGGGACGATCAGGACGATACCGACGCGTTCCGCATGGCGGCGACCGGGTCGAACACCATCTATGTCCCGGCTGGCGAATACGTTATCACCGAGCCGCTGGTTCTGAACAGCGCAAACCTAATCGGCGCGGGGGCGGACACAAGCGTTATTATCGCGGATTTCGATGATCCGTCAGAGCCGATTATCCGCGCGGGGCGCTCCAGCACCATTCGGGATATCCAGATTCGCTTTAAGGATGGACTGGTGACCGGCGGGGAAGGCAAGGGCGAACGGGTGGCGGTGTTTACGGCGGGCCGGTGGAGCCTGCAGCGCGGCTCCACCCTCTCGAATGTCCGGATCGCCAATGTAGGAACCGGGCTGTATTCGCCCGGCACGACGGGTGATCTGGAGGCGGACAGCTTTTCGGTCACCTATGATTCGATTGCGATTGAGGACTTTTCCTACCGGGGGGTGGACTTTACCTCCCGTGTGCGTACAGGCAATGTTTTTCGCAACCTGTACATCTCTTCGGGCCGGTTTGAGGCGGACGCCGCTTTTTATTTCGGCGGGGAGGAAAGCGAGACCTTCCTGCAGTCGCTTACCGTCGCAGATACCCGGGCAAAGCGGCCGATCCATCTGGGCGGCGCGCGGGCGCTGGCGGCGGACGTCATCCGGCTGCAGAATGTGCAGGCGACGAAAACAGGCGGCCTGATCGTCTGGGAGGATTCCAACGGCAGCATCGAACGGCTGAGTGTGGAAGACTGTCAGGCCGCTTCCGGCGGCAGTGTTGTGGAGATCGGCGGCGCCGAGTACAGCAGCGCTGATTTCCAAACCCTGCGGTACCTGCGTATCGGCCGGCTGAGCCTGTCGGGGCTCAATCCCGATGGGGCGGCGGATTTTCTGCTTTTCCGCCGGGAGATGACCGGCGAGCCGTTTTATGTTGACGTGCAGGATTACGCCTACGAGGCGGACGGCGAGGCACAGAGGGCGGCATATGAGGCGTTCCCGGTGACCGATGGGCAACAGCTGGTATTCCTCGCAAAGGGGCGGCTGACTGCGTCCGGCCCGACTGAGCAGCGGCCTGCTGCGCGGCTGTGCCCGTTTTATACGACTTATGAAGACACCACCCTCGGGCGCACGGTGACCTGGACCGGGGAGGGATGGCAGTAATGAACAACAGTAGGAAAAAGATGGCGGTGATCTTGATGACAGCAGTTATGACTGCCGTGCTGGTTTCCTGTGAGCAGGGCGCCGAGCCGGAATCCCCGGAGGCTTCGGCGGGAGAGAACCGGTACGACGGCTATGTTAATGTCGAGGAGCTCGGGATTTACGGCAACGACGACGACGATGACTGGGAGGCGGTGAACCAGGCGCTCAAAGAGGGAAAAAGCCTGTATTTCGGCACGGGAACCTACCGGTTTTCCAAGCCGCTCGAGCTCAAGGACCAGAATATTGCCGGCGTGTCCTTTTCACGGACCGAGCTGACCTATACCGGGACGGATAAGCAGCCGCTGATCCGTGCGCAGGGGGTATGCGGCATTGCGGATATGTCGCTGACCAATGCGGAGGGCATACTCACAGGACAGGAAAAGGCCGGAGAAAACGTGCTGATTTGGCTGGGCGGCGAGGACGGCGGGGTTTCACCCGGCTCCTATGTACGCAATGTGTGCCTGTATCGGTGCGGTACGGCGGTGTATGCACCGCCCGAGCTCAAGGCGGCGGCCTGCGGCGTTGTGTTCGATACCCTGGAGGTATGCGATATGGTATATCGCGGCTTCGATCTGCAATCGACCGGCCGGGTGGGCAACACGTACAGCAATATTTATTTCGGCGCTGCCTATGGAGGAACCAACGCCCTTACCGACGCGGTTTTTGCGCTGGAGGGCAGCGAGCAGGCCGCCGCAATCCATCAGCTGAACGTGGAGCATTCCAACTCCCGTCAGCCGATTATACTCAACGGCCTGCGGGATATGACCGCCACAGCGATTCATATCGAGGGAATGAATGTCGGCCAGGCGGATCGCGGATATCTCAACATTGCAAACACCAGCGGGGTGATTCGCGGGCTTTCCGTCTACTGGAGCCGTCTGACCGAGAGAAACAGCAGTACCATCCGGTTGGGCGATGCCGCGGAAGGCGGCAGCGACCTGCGCATCGAGACTTTCCATATGAAAGGGATCAACGATCCGGCCAACTCGCTGCACGGAGAATGGCCGGTCCGGGGGATCCATGACGGCGTCGGTGGATCCTACCGGATGTTCGACAGGGTGGACGGCGCCCGTAATGCCTACCGGGGGACGGTGGACAGCTATGTGTATTTCACCTTCCAGAACGATCGCACGGAGTATGATACGTTTCCATGTGACGATGCGGAGATTGAGTTTATCCGGAAGGGTCAGCTCCCTGCGGGCGGTCCCACAGCCGGGCGACCGGTCGTCCGGCTGTGCATCGGTCATACCACCTATTTTGATACCGATCTGGGGCGGAGCGTCGTGTGGGACGGCAGCTCCTGGCGTTAAGCGCGGGGGATACCCCAAAAAGGGAGGCGGAAAATCCATGAAAAAAACGGTTTCGCGCCGCCAGAAGCAGCTCCTGGCGGTGGCCGGCATCACGGCGGGCGCCCTTATAGCGGTGTTGGCGGTGGCGCTGGTGCTTCTTCTGCGGCCTGCCGCGGGACCTGGCGGTGATCCGGTACAAAGGCCGGGCATGGGCTTGGGCGAGGTACTTGGAACAAAGCTCGGCGGCGATCCGGCACAGGCGCTCAACGGGTGGGCGAGCGTCACCGATTTTGGGGCGGTTCCGGACGACGGCGGGGATGATACCGCCGCCTTCGAGGCGGCGGCAAAATCCGGTTACAGCGTGTTCATCCCGGCGGGCGAATACCATCTTGAACGGCCGATCGCCCTGAACGGACAGGGGCTGCGCGGCTGCGGCACCAGGATAACCCGGGTGATCAGCCGCTGTACCGATCCGGCGCAGCCGATCTTCCGGGTCGGCGGCACCGCGACGGTGCGGGATCTGTCAATGGGCTATGATCCCGC
>CAKTXU010000314.1 GCA_934630995.1 uncultured Eubacteriales bacterium | reverse complement strand
GCCGCAAGCTCAGCGATCCGCATCAGGTGGAGGAAGGCGGCGAAATGACGGGCATCGGCCTCCTGGACGCGGAAACGGTGTTTGAAACCCGCAAGCAGCGCACCCGGGTTACCGGCACGGTGCAGCGGCTGGAGGGGATATTTGCCCCCCTCAACGGCGTGTCTGTCGAGGGGTATGAAATCCACATGGGGCGGACCGTCTCCTCTTCGCTGGAGCCGGCAATATCCCTTGCCAGGGAAGAGGGAGATGTCCACGGGGACGGGCTGACCGACGGCAACGTGTTTGGCAGCTATGTCCACGGAATATTTGACAGTGACGAGCTGCTTTCCGGCCTGACCCGCATCCTGATGCGCATGAAGGGCCTCGAGGAGGAGGCCGCCGTGTTCGACCTGGCGGCTCATAAGCAGCGGGAATACGACCGACTGGCCGATCTCATCCGCTCGTCGCTGGATATGCAACAGATTTATAATATTTTAGACAAAGGTATACAGGGCTGAAGAGATTGACACCCACTGAAAACAGGTGGGAAGAACAACCTTATGAAGGGTTTCCAGGTTAATAAGCAGTTCTACATATTAAACTGCTGTGCGGGATGGAGAGGAACATATGTTGGTACAACCCGTTACGGGAGAAGTTCTGACGCAGAAGAAGAAAAGTTTAGTCCTTTCATTTCCCTCGGAACGGTTGGTATTGAGTACTTCTGTATATAATGGCGGCATACGAGAGGACTTGACAGCGGTATTCAATTATGACTGCAAATCGGAGGAAACCGGCCGCTGTGAATTGCGGGCGGAAAGTTATGAAGAGGAGCTTCGTCTGACCGCTTTGGATCTGGGACTCGACCCGCTGCATACCACGGGTCTGTCTACTGCAGCGCAGATGAAGAACGCCGCCCAGTTTTCCGAAAGCTTTGAAGGCGTAACCGTGACAGCTATTGCCACAGGCGGTATTGATATAAATGCTGTGCGTGCCGGTGATCCCGCTTCTTACTGTGAGCGATCCGGCGTATTTGAATCGCTGACGCCAGGTACCATCAACCTGTTTGTGATAATAGGATGTCGGCTTTCACCCGGCTCACTTGCCCGTGCGCTGGTTACTTGCACGGAAGCGAAAGCAGCCGCTGTGCAGGAATGGCTGATCCCTAGTTGCTATTCCCACGGGATCGCCACCGGCTCCGGTACAGATGGTACTATTCTTGTGTGTAATCCCGCCTCGCCGATAGAACTGACTGATGCCGGTACGCATGCCAAGCTGGGCGAGATGTTAGCGGGCTGTGTAAAAAAGTCAGTTCAGCACGCCCTTTTTCTTCAGACCGGCATGTGTCCGGCTTATCAACATGTTGCTTTGCGTCGGTTGGAGCGATTCGGGCTGTGTGCGGAGACGGTGCGCTCCTGGGGCTGGGACGCTGCGCTGCCTGACGGGATCGCCACGGAGGAAGAAAAAAGTCAGGGGCTTGTGCTGTCATCTATGGTGGCATCGCTGCTGGAACAGTACGAAAACGGGCTGTTGAAAGGGCAGGAAGTCTGTTTAGCACTGGATATGCTATGGGGTAGGATATGTTTTTTGCCGAAGGAGTTACATGACTGGGTAAACGCCTATCTGTCTAGTTCTTCAGACAGGAAACCAGTACCATTGTAATATGAAAGCATCATGTTGTAAGAGAAAAATTCCAAAGCTCCAGATTTTGAAAAAGACAGGGATAATTATATGGACGAAGTCAGATTGTTTCAAATCGCCTTTTGGGCGTTGATATAGATACCTTTAAGCAAAGAGGGAGGAATATAAAAAAATCTGCCACTGTAAAGTAAATAGGAAATAGATAAGATTATATAGGGAGGTCATAAAAGGTGAAAAGAAGACTATGTGCCTTGGTGCTGTCGATAACAATGTTATCGACTTCTCTGTCTGTTTTGGCTGGAGATGCGCCGAATCCTGAAACCGAGGCAAAAGAAAGCGCGCTCAATTACACGCAGTTTTTAGGCAACGAGGGGCTGCAGGGTGTTTATGATGCAAAGACACCCCGCACGGCGGATGAACTGGAGTTGAAGTGGAAGGTACATACCACATTAAGCGGTGGATGGAACGATACGCCTGGCTCTCCGATTGTTGTGGGCGATTATGTTTATTGCTACAGTTCTCAATATCTGCATAAATATGAACTGAAAACCGGAAAAGAGGTTGCCTCCGCCCAGGTGTTCGGTAAATCCACCAACCAATTTATGATTAACCTCTGCTATGGTGATGGGAAAATTTTTGTTCCTGTGAAAACCAACAATATGGATGATGGCACAGGCGTTGTCAAAGCGCATCTGCGGGTTTTTGACGCGGATACATTGGAACAGCTTTATATTACGGATGACGCAATGGCCACAAGTGATACACAGACGGCGGTTATGTACCATGATGGATATGTGGTAACCGGCGGATATGGCGGCAAAGGATTTTATGTGTGCTATAGCACCGAGGATGAGGATCCCACCAGAGGGGATGAAGTCAAAGAAGCGGTTTGGAGCATACAAACCCAGGACAGAGCGCAGAGCTTTTCCTGGAATGGTGCGGCATTTGTCGGCGATTTCGTCTATTACACAGACAAGGGACGCTCGCCCGGCCCGGCTATCATCTATGTGGTCAACTATAAAACCGGCGATATTGCTCAGCAAATAGAGTTGCCTCAAGGGTATAGGTGCAATTCCACAGTCGTCTACAATGACAAAAACAACCGTCTCTATGTTCCGTCTAACAACAATGACGGAGGTGCCTCCATTCGAAGCTATGAAATCCAGCCGGCTGGCACGCTGAACGAGGATGAAGATACCATAAAGGAATGGAAATCCGGTACAAAGGGAGGCGGCACCCAGTCCACACCGGTCATCTATAATGATCGTCTGTATATCGGTGGAGGCGGCGGTACCATGGGTTCCAGTGAACCGTTCCATGTGGTTGACGCCAATACCATGGAAACGATTTATACCATTGATGGGCTGATTACAAAAGGCTCTGCGGCTGTATCGACCGCCTATGCGACCGAGGAAAATGACCACCAGGTTTATATTTACATGGTGCCGTATAATTGTAATACCGACGAGAATTTCTGGATTATCTCCGATAAGCAAGGACAAACCGAACCGGACTATGAAACCGCCAAAACCGTTGGCAATAATTATTGTTCTCAGACAGTAGCTGTTGCGCCAAATGGATATTTGGTCTGGTATCAGGATGATGGGTATCTGTATGTCTACGGCCGGGAGGATGATGCACCGGTTACCGGTGAGGATGTAAACGCGCAGATTGCCCGTCTGGCTGATCCGGCTGATTTCGGTTATTACAATAAAGTAGAGATTGCACGTATCCATGAGCGCTATGATGCTCTCAGCGACGCTGAAAAAGAAAAGGTAACGGAATACGACAAACTGCTGGAAATCGATAAAGTGATGCTGCTT
>CAKTXU010000313.1 GCA_934630995.1 uncultured Eubacteriales bacterium | reverse complement strand
AAACCGGGCGTTGAGATCCCAGACATCCCCCTCCACGGGGCGGATGTCTGCCTGTGTGATGCGCACGCCGTTGTCTTCCTCGAGATACACGTCTCCATAAATCCCGATGTTGACCAGCCGGGTGGAGAAATCCCACTTGTAGTTAAAACGGCTCTTCAGATGAGCCACCCGGCTGGTATAGCCGATCTGGCCATATTCGAACGGCGCATGGTGGAGCCTGACCACCAGCAGATTCTCCGTGTCCTCCCGCAGCAGACCGGTTACATCCCGCTCAAAGCGCAGGAACATGCCTGTCTGGGTGCCCAGCTCCACGCCGTTGTAGAGGATATCCCCCTCGTAATCGATGCCCTCCAGCACCAGGCGGTACCGTTTGCCCGGCGCCTTTTTCATCGCTGGGACGGTGGCCCTGTAAACCCACCAGCGGTTGGCCACCCATTCGCAGGCGAGGGAGTTCATATCGTAATGCGGGGAGGCGATATACCCCGCCCGCTCGAGATCCTGATAAACGCTCCCCGGGACAGCGGCATCCATTTCGAGCGTGCTGCCGATGAGCTCGGTGCCCAGCTCGACGCTCTGCCCAAGAGCGGGTACGCAGTTATGATAACCGCACACCTTCCAGTTTTGAAAATGGATTGTTCGCATGGATGAAAAACCCCTCTCGACATCGGTTTCCTGTTAACAGTTATTGCATGGTTTCCAAAAATGCGGCGGCCCAATCGGCAAATTCCCGTGCCCCGGGCGGTGCGCCGTTCTGCTGGATGCCGTCCCGCACATATTCCCGTGCATTGCCATAGAACGCCTTGAAAGTATAGTACAGCTTCCACTTGTGATTCCTGTTGTCGATGAGCCAGTAGCCCTGCTGCTTCCCGTCTGCCTGCTCGTTGTTGTACATCTGCCAGTAGAGGATCTGCGGGACGCCCGCCTCGAAATATTTGCGGAAGAACGCCGCGTTGACGGCGTTGTGTCGATCCTCCCGGTTTTCAGTGAGTACCGCCGGCAGTCCGGTTTCGCCAATGAATACCCGCGGCCCCGGCACATCGCGGGGCGGCATCGCGCCCTCCATTTGATCGAGATATGCTTTTATCTGTCCCGCCGACAGGCCCTGGATGTCATAGGCGGAATAGGACAGGTAATCGATATTGACATAGGGCAGCACCGTGTTGGCCAGCCGTTGGGCGCCCGACGCGATATCGGCCGTACGGTTGGCCTCGGTATAGCCGTACACCTGCACATTGTCGTGCGGGGTATCCCGCTTGGCGTCGTCGATGGCCTGTTGGCGGATATTGAGCCAGCCGATCATTCCCCGCACCCTGTCCGGATCGAGAAGTGTCTGATTCGCGTCGTAATTGTCAATGAGATACCAGTCACCTTCCCAGTGGCCGAGATAAAAGGTTTTGCCGCTGCCGTCGTATTCCCGCAGCAGCCTCCGGGTCTCCTCGTAAACGGCGTCGTATTCGAGCTCGCTTTCGGTGGCGCTCAACCCATCGCGCCAGTTGGTGGTATCGGTGCGCAGCCAGAGATAAACATACCGGAAATCGAAATCCCGCAGGATTGCGTCATAGTCGCTTTTATCGTGCAGCTTAATGACGTTGGAGCCCATCTCCCAGATGCGTTTTGCCGCCTCATAGACCCTATCCGTACCGGAAAAGCCGTAGAGAGGGTTGAATGCCTGCGTACCCAGCACATAGTTGTACGAGAGTACCGCCTCGTCCGTCTCCGGCAGGTTTTTCCCCACCCGTACCGAGACGAGGTCGGACGCCCAGCCGCTGCCGGTCAGATCCGGTTCATCTTCCTCCAAGCTGAGAAAGCCGCCGCCCTTCTGTCCGCTGCGATAAAGCAGGAGACGGCTGCCGGCGGGTATGCGGACTCCGGCAATAATCCCGCTTTCGAAGCCGGGGAGGGAGGAGAGGGCATAATCCCCCTCCTCCAGCACCGCGCTCCTTCCCGTATAATCGGGTCCTGCATACACTGTCACCGGCAGAATACCACCGGACGGCCGGATAATCTGATCGCTTTCCATTGCTGAAGGCTTGCTCTGTGAGTCGGGCTTCCCGCAGGCACCAGCCAGCAGCGCCAGCGTCAGCAGGCAAGCCAGCGCACCGCTTATACGCAGTCGTCCGGCAGCTTTCATTTTGATTCTTCAATCCTTTCCATGAACCGGGGAATTGTGCCGGTTTTGATGAAAGAACACTTCCCGCCGCCGGCGGGAAAGTCACGGAACCCGTTTGAGTCAGTTCTTGTTGGTGCCCATGCAGCGGTCGATAGTAACCTGCGCATTGCCGTTCTTCTCCACCACGAACAAATCGGTGTCGGTGATCAGACCGCGGCGTTTGCGAAACACCACGCCGTTGAGGCTCACCTTGGCGTCGCCGTCCGCTTTGATGAATACCTCTGAGGAATCGGTGACGATACCGCTGCTGAAATTGACCGTGCCGCCCGTCACGTTGAGGAAAACATCATACCCTCTATGCAGATTCAGACCGTTAATACGCAGGTCGCCGCCCTTCACAGTCAGCGCCTGGTCGAAGACCGTGTTCATCGGCGTGAGGTAGGAATCCACCACCGCGCCGTTGTTTTCCTCCATCTCGCAGTCGGAAAAGGAGTTGACCATGAACAGATGCCCCGCCTTTTCTATCTTCACCGTGCTGGTGCAAACGTCGGTGCAATGATAGAAGGTTTTGGCGTTTTCGGTGAATTTGCCGTCCTGCCCGATGAAGCGCAGGCCGTAGCGGGTGGCATAGGCCAGATTGCCGTAAACAAGCAGGTTTTTGTTGTAGCCGAACAGATAATAGTCGCAGTTTGTAAGCAGATCCATGACATAGGCCTTCCATTCGGCGTTCTTCTCCATCCCCGCAGCGTCATAGGTGCCCGGGCCGAAATAGACGCGATAGGGAAGAGTGCCGTAGCACCACTCCGCCAGGCTGAAGTTGCAGCGCTCCACCCGGCCGGTGCCGCTGTTGTTGCCGCCGAACACGCCCACCTTCAGCGGCTGTCCCCGCACCCCGTAAATCACATAATCCGCGGTGTCGGGAGCGGAGCCGAAATCCAGCATGTTATAGGAATTGACGCAGACGGTGAACATCACCCAGCAGCCCGGGCCTTTGGCCGTGATGGTATAAGGATAGGGGATGTAGTCCTCCCCGTCGCGGTAGCCGGTCACGCTTTGCTCGGGATAGTAGAAGGTCAGACCCATGACGCCCGCGTTTTTGGCGAGCACCACCGCGCCGTCGCCCTCTTTTTCACCCACGCCGCCGTAAACATAGAAAACAGCGTCCGCTCCCCGGGTCATACTGTTGCTGTGGTAGGTCTCCAGCGGCCCGCGCAGCTCGACTCCCTCGGGTACATAGAGGGGCTTATCCAGCCGGTATTCCCCGGCGGGTACGTAGACGATACCGCCTCCGTGGGCGCCTGCGGCCGTAAGCGCCTTGTTGAGAGCCTCGCTGCAGTCGTCC
>CAKTXU010000312.1 GCA_934630995.1 uncultured Eubacteriales bacterium | reverse complement strand
GTCGAAGGCCAGCGGCATTCCCAAGGCCTTCAAGATATCGTTCAGATTGGCGCCGTAATCATACCCGAACCTGGGCAGTGCCGCGGACACCGTGATGTCCTCCGCCGTCCTCATCAGGCTCACAAACGCCTCACCTGTGAGGGAGGACGCAAATTCTTTAATATCTCCCCGTTCCTTGGGAAGAAGCGCGGCAAAGGCATACCGGCTGTTTTTGTAGGGCTTGATAAAGCCGTTGGCGGAGCCGTTCTCCAGATACCAAGCCTCCGTCGAGTACATCATATCCACCGTCCGTTGAATGCCTTCCGCCGTTGTAAAAGATTCCCGGCGGATACTGCTTTTCTCGTAAATCGTCTGCCACTCGGCATCAAAGGCCATGGCATTGACGAGATACATCACCGCCTCCGGAGGGATTTCCTTTAGAATCTCTTCAATCATCCCATCGGTGTGCTGTTTCACCCAATTATTGATATCGCGCAGCGTCTGAGCGTCAAACGGCGATTTATAGGCTGCCGCGCCGTAATAATCCGCATTTCTCTGCAGAAAATCCTTTTTTACCGTCAGCCGGTCTGCCTCGTCCCGGAACCAAATAGAATCGGCAATGTGCAGCTTTGCCTTCTCCTCGTTGGGCAGTCCGTCGACATAGGCGTGCAGATATTCATTGAGCGTATCTAAAGGGATATTCCCGCCCAATACCGTCTCCATTTCACGCAGAGTCTCCCCAGCGGCACCGTTTGCTGTCATCGCCAGCGCCAGCGACACAGACAGAGGCGATATCAGGACATTGCCCCCTTCCTCCGCCGCGCGCCCGAACAGCTTCAGCGAAAAATCCGCCATGGCGGCGACAAAGGCGTCGTCCGCCTTCTTTCCCTCTACATGAGACGGGGAAATATCGTCCATCAGATCCGCCGCCTGCACCTGTACGCCGCAGCCCGCAGCCTGGAAAAGAACGGCACCCGCCAGCAGCAGGCCGCTCATCCCTCTGCACAGCTGTCCAACAAATCGCGTTTTCATATCCATTCCTCCTTTGGTGATTAATAGTCTTCTGTATTCAATATGTGGGAAAACAAGCGGGATTTGTTTCAGCCTCCGCTTGTTAATTTCAACAAATTTGCCGAAGGGAACGGGGTCAGGCGTTGCTTTTTAGAAACACTTTTTGATATACTAAACTGTATTGAAGCTTTCTGAGGGGGCGTTCAGCTTGCCTGCACCCGTATATGCCGTCCTGGTTACCATTGATAAAGCCTATATCCCGCCGCTGAAGGTGATGCTCCGTTCTCTGCTCCGCTCCAATCCCGATGCTGTATTTTCCATCTATGTATTGCACTCGTCCCTGCATGTGGAAGATATGCGGGAGATTGCCGCCGGACTGGACGAGAACCGCTGCCGTTTTTACTATATCCGCGCCGGAGACGACTTGCCCGGAGACGCGCCCATCACCGAACGGTATCCCAAGGAGATGTATTATCGGATATTCGCCGCCCGGTATCTGCCGGATGCGCTTGACCGGGTCTTGTATCTGGACCCTGATCTGGTGGTCATCAATTCTATCGCTGCTCTTTATGAACTGGAGCTGGGCGATTGCTTTTTCGCCGCCGCCTCTCATGTACAGCGGGCCATGCAGAAGCTTAACGAGATCAGGCTGGATATGGAAGAGCCTTGCCCCTACATCAATTCGGGCGTTATGCTGATGAATCTGCGTAAGCTACGGCAGGAACAGGAATTCAAAGAAGTCTACCGGTACATCGAGACGCACAAGGCGCGGCTCCTGCTCCCGGATCAGGATGTGATCAGCGGCTTGTATGCCTCCCGTATCCTGCCAATCGATCCCTTTCGTTTCAATATGACGGAGCGGCTCTTTTTTCTGCGCCGGGGCGCGGAGTGCCGGATGAGTCTGGATTGGGTCCGGGAAAACACGACAATTGTGCATTACTGCGGGCGGAACAAGCCCTGGAAGAAAAACTATATCGGCAAACTGGATATTTTCTGGAAAGAAGCGGAATGCGCATTTAACAGATACCGCCGCCGTAAGGTAAACGGCGGCGTTATCTGTTAACCTAAAACTGCGGAGAATTGATTTTTCGCTCGTCCTGCAGATGATTGTCGGCGGCCTTCTTATCCTTTGTCAGAGGGATGTCGTAAATTTCGCTGTAGGAATCCACCTCTTCGGTCGATTCAGGGGCGGCGGGAATCAGGCCGGTGCACTCCATAGTCGACGCGACCGCAAAGGTTTCGTCGAACAAATCCCGGCCCTCTTCGTCCTTGGGCAGCGGTTTCTTTTTATTCCGTTCTTCCTGCATAGTCTCCACTCCTTTCGCCCTTAGTGTATGACATTCTCGCAAAAAAATCCCTGTGAATACCCAACGCTTCACAGGATGATGGCGCTTGCATATCCTGCCGTTCAGCGGAAATACTAAGGTATCCCAATCAGAAAGGCGGGAATTCCGATGGTGAACAACAACGCGCTCGGTCCCGAGGTGCCTATGGGGCTGGGCATGGCACTGGCGCGGGATTTAGAGGCTATGCAGTACTTCGCCTCTCTGAGTCCTGCCGAACGGCAGGCCGTCATCGACCGCACCCACGCCATTCAATCAAAGCAGGAAATGCAGTCCTTCGTCCATTCCCTCGCGCATCGCAGCGAAACAAGCATGTAAGGTATGCAAACGCGGACAGCCGCAGGAGAACGATTCTCCTGCGGCTGCTTGTTATTTATCGCGAGACTATTTCATCGCCGGGGCAGGGGTATCCTCCCGATGGGAAAGAGTATCCGCCGGGTTCTCCACAGCTTTATCCGGTTCTCCTGATTGATGCGGGTGGCGCCGGGATCATAGTCCACGCACACGATATTCGCCTGGGGCAGATTATCCTTGATTTTGCGGACCATCCCCTTGCCCACCACATGGTTGGGCAAGCAGCCGAAGGGCTGGGTGCAGACGATGTTGGGAATGCCGGCGTCGATAAGCTCCAGCATCTCGCCGGTGAGGAGCCAGCCCTCCCCCATCTTGTTGCCGTAGCCCAGATAGCCACGGACGAGGGTTTTCAGATGCTCGAAGGTGCAGGGAGCCCGAAATTCCGGATGGCGCTTGATAGCGGCAATCATATCCTTCTGCAGCTTTCCAACGAATTTGACCAGGAAGGAGGCACCGATATAAGTGGCGGTATGGCCGCCGTAGATGCCGTGATCCTCCACCCGGTTGTCGCATTTGAACAGGATGAAATCGGTGATGCCGGGCACCACCGGCTCGCAGTCCTCGGAGCGGAGGAACTCCTCAAGATTGTTGTTCCCCAGAGGCGCGTACTTGATATAGATTTCCCCTACAATGCCCACCCTGACCTTGGGAACCCGGTTGACAGGTATACCGGCGAAATCATCCGAAATACGGTTGAAGTTTTCCCGGACATGAGCGCCCCGGAAGCTGCCGCTGCGGCTGAAATCCTCTACCAGATACTCCACCCAT
>CAKTXU010000311.1 GCA_934630995.1 uncultured Eubacteriales bacterium | reverse complement strand
CCCCTGACCCGCCTCCAGCGGCTGCTGTGGGCGGCGTTCCTGGGCATCCCCGCCGGCTATGAGGGACAGCGCCCCCCCTATCTTCGAATTCTGGGCATGAACGATCGCGGACGGGAGATCCTCGCCGCCGCAAAGAATGCCTCCCTGCCGCTGGTATCCCGCGCCTCACGCTTTGAAACCCTGAACGAGGACGCCCGGACGGTATGGCGGTTGGAAAACCGCGCGGCGGATTTGTACGCCCTGGCTCTGCCGCTGCCGCTGCCCTGCGGCAGCGAATGCACGACCGGTATTGTCCGGGGATAACCGTCATTCTTGTGCTTTTTTCGTCGCCCTTTCTCTGAGAGTCACCCGTACAGTGTCTCCCGGCTGTTTGCCGATCCTGGCCCGGATATCCTTGCGCACCCCCAGGATATGGCAGAGTGTGCCCCTGCGGACCAGACTGCCCTCATACGGCACGCCGTCAAAGGTGGCGGACACCGGTACCCGTCCTTTGCCAAAAGCCTCCCGGACATCGAACGGGATCTCCACATATGCGCCGTCAATCCCCTCCACCCTCCGGATAACCGCGTCAAAGGTTATTGTTTCGCTATTCATGCTGCTTCAACTCCTTCGGCCGGTTACCGGCCTGATTTGGAAAGGATGACCGCCATGCCCTCTCTCCGCTGGATACGCGGCCATAAACAGGCCACGCTGTACGGCGTCCTGCTGATCATAGCCCTGGCGCTGGTCGCTGTCGTTCTCTTTTCCGGCGCCGACAATGAGAACGCCCAGCAGCTCCACCAAAACACCTTCGTGACAGAAAAAGAACTGCTGGCGGATACAGCCGGAGCCCTTGAATCCCTGGAAATGAACATGGAAAGCGGCTCGGGATACGAGTCTCTTCTGGATACCGCCAGGACAGCCGCTGCCGCTTTTGAGGAAAAGCTGGAGGCCGATGCGAAAATCGCCCATAATCTCCAGGAACTGCAGCCGGACAGCCGGTACTACAGCGCTTTCCCTCAAGCGCTGTCCACATTGTCCCGGGTTCTGTCGCAGGGCGGCGGAAATGCGGTGGGAATGCGGGAAAAGCTGCCCCGCCTGATTGCCGTACTGGAAAAAATGGACAAGGTTTACACGCTTGGAGGAAAAACCTCTGTGGAGAGCCTGAATCAATTTTATCGGGACTGGGCTCCTCTTTACGACGAGCTGGACGCGATCCTGCGGGAATAATTTAGTATGCCCAGCCAATCAAGGAAGCCGGCCCTACAGGATTTATTTGATTGATTAAACAAAAGTGGGGAAAACTTCCTCACTTTTGTCGCCTCCGTGCGGGCGGTCGATTGCTGCGCGGAGCGGGTAACCCTGACGATTCCCCCGCAGGAAGATTTATCCTGTACCGCATTTGTCCCCCTCCGATGCTTTTTCGACAAAATAAACCGGCCCGCCAATCGGCGGGCCGGTTTATTTTCTTATCGATAGGAACCGGGGGTCAGGTATTTGGCCGGGTTTTGGGACACGCCGTTGAGGCGTACCTCAAAATGGAGATGGGGACCGGTACTGTTCCCCGTGCTGCCGGCCAGCGCGATTTGCTGTCCTCTGCTCACCTTCTGTCCCACCACCACATCGAGGCGGTTACAATGGGCATACCAGGTTTCCAGACCATTGGCGTGCCGGATTTTCACCAGCAATCCATAGGCGCCATTCCGACCGGCGTAAACCACCTCGCCGCCGTCGGCCGCGATGATCGGCTGATTGAACACGCCGACGGGGCCGCTGGAAATATCCCAGGCGCGATGGCCGCTGTGATACTTCTGATGCACATTGGTGCATACCGGCAACGGCCAGACAAAATTACCGGTTATGACGCCGTCCCCCTGCTTTATCTCGGTGCCGCTGACGCTTACCTGCTTCTTGGTGCCGACGATCATTTTCTGGGTGACAGGCTCCTGGGTAACGGTTTCGGAAAGAACCACGCGGCTGTCCTCAACGCCGTCGATGGAGACGACCTCGGCCACAACCTCCCGGCTTCCCTTCTGTCCCTTTTGAGTGACCTTCTGATAGGTGGTATATTTGGAGTCGTCCTTTTCCTTTTCGGTCTCGAAGGGAATCTCCTCGGTATACTGTATGGTGCGCTTGACGACAACCTGCAGATAGGATTTCGGCTGCTGGAGAAGGATTTCGTCGCCGATATGAATCATCTCATCTATATCGGGATTGAGCGCCTTCAGCTCATTCAACGTCATATCGTTGCGGCTGGCTATCCGGCCCAGAGTATCCCCCTTAACCACTTCATAATATCGAGGAACAATGGTCTGCGCGTTGAGGAGCTCGTCCATCTCTTTCATGGAAACCACGGCGGTGATGGGATAGAGCTTGTCTACAATTTGAATATCCTGAAGGAATTCGGCGGTTTCCCCCTCTTCGCCGGTGAGGTACTTGTTTTTAATCGTGTTCAGCAGGGCTTCCAGCTGATCGCGGGACTGAACGGCCCCCTTGAATTCGCCGTCGATATACAGACCGGATACCTCGGCAATCGAATCGCCGGAGGTCAGCAAAATCTTCTCCGCCAGAGCCTTTTCATCGAGGATAGCGTCCTTGGAGGCCACAGCTACGGTCAGCTTGGGGGTGCGCTGCATCTCAAAAGAATTGTCTGTATTGATAACCCGGGCCGATGCCAAGCTGAGCGCCTTGTCAAAAACCGACTCGTCGGCAATAAAGCCCATCTGCTCGCCATCATACTCAAGAGATAAAGCGAAGGTAAGATTGCTCCAGTAGTTTACCGTTGTCATCATCACAAAAGCCGCGGCCACCGGTGCCGCCAGATTGAGGATACTGGCCAGAGCCTTACGGTGACGGCGAATTGCCAAAAAGGGCAGCAGCAGTGCCTGGGGTATCACCAAGGCCGGGTGACGGTTCCACGCCGCCTTCAGACGTCTGGCCGCCAGCACAAAGCCGGCGCCCAGTCTCTTACATTCCCGTCCAATGGAAACGATATGCCGGATAAGGATAAAATCCGCCGCCTTGTACAGGCAGCGCCCGACCGGTGCCAAAATCTTATGAAGTCGTTTTCCCGTGTACTTTAAAAAGCGGAGGGTCTGGACACCGGTGCCATAGCAGAAACGGTAACCGCCCTGCCAGGCCTTGCCGGCCAGTACCTGCATTCTCTCCGCCGTGCTGCGGCTGAGGCGCAGCACATGTTTTATTCCATCATTGTTTTGCATATACAAAGAGCCTGCTTTCTGATTTGCTTATGTCGTTTCACCGCCAAATGCGGGCCGTCAAACAACAAAGAGAAAGGTTACAACTTTGTAACAACCTGAGTTCTATTATACCCAAATGTTACAGAATTGCAACCCTTAAAGCAAAACTTCATCGCTTTTTGTTATAATTCGTTCAACTATGCAGACTCTAATTGGTGCAACATTACAAATATCAGACGGGGTAGGCCCGCAAGGATTGGCTCCATTGGGAAAGAATGGAAGCCAT
>CAKTXU010000310.1 GCA_934630995.1 uncultured Eubacteriales bacterium | reverse complement strand
TGGTATAATATTTCCGGGGCGGTCCGCCGCTTTCCTCCACCAAATAGGAGGAGACATAGCCGTCCGCCTTCAGCCGGCGCAAAATCGGATAAACGGTGCCGTCGGACACATCCAGCTCCCCGGAAAAGGCCTGTGCGATTTCATAACCGTAGCAGTCACCCCGTTCCAGCAGAGACAGCACGCACATTTCCAGCACACCTTTTTTAAACTGAATATTCAATCGGCCGCCTCCTTCCGGGTATTGTTTTTATGTAACTAGTGAATATTATCTAGTAGTGAGTGTAACACGGTTCCCGGTGGTTGTCAAGAGGGACATGGGGCTTCGGCAAGGATTTTTCGGAGGAATATGATCCAAGTTCATCCGTAAAAGATCACCTATGTGCCAGTCATATCTTACTGCTTCGAAAACGACCTGAAGGTGATGAGATTTTTGTCAGGATCTAAAAAGCTCATATTTTTTGCGCCCCAGGGTCTTAGCGTTGGCGGAGAAACGATCTCCATGCCAAGCGTTTTTAATCTATCAAATTCAGCGTCCACATCCGCTACCGTAAATACCAAACATATATTTTGCAGGTTCGCTTTCCGCAGTTTCCCATCGTTATAGATAGTCAGCGTTGTTTCTTCTGAGATAATAAATTGGTGGATATCATCATCACTATGATTATCAATATTAAACAGCAGCTTATAAAAATTCGATAAGCGGATAACATCACTTGTCAATAAGCAGACCTCGCCGATTTTCATTATAATTCTCCTCGCTTATACAGGATTTCAATGTGTGCACCGCTCAAAATGCCACCTGTATTTCTCTGTCTTTTCATAACCTATCGGCACGTCCCCCGCGTACCTTCTGTCAATATCACTATATGGGCCATATCGCACCACGTCAAATAGCTTGAATATCTCAACTTTGAACGTTAAAGTTTATATACATCCCCCTTCCTCCAGTCCATCCGTTCGTTTATGACCAACCAGCCACAGCAAGCGGCTGAGCCATGCATCATATGAAAACACCGCATGCGGGCCGTCCATACATGGCCCGCATGCGGTGTTTCACGGTATTGTCACTGTATCGTATATGCCGCCGTTCCTGTTACCGTGCGCCCCCTGCTGTCCCTTAGGGTAATCTCCGCCCGGTATGAACCCTTCTGAACGGTGTAATATCTGTAGCTATCCAGGCTACCGTATCCCAGGGCTTCGTCCAACAACACGCCGTCCCTGTAAAGACGGATATCATAGGAATAGCCGCCGGCTCCGCCGTTCCCTCTGCCGTCCAGAATGATGGCCTTCCCTATGTGCTGTCCACCGATGATCAGCGCATAGGACATCTTCGCCTCCAGCGTCAAGGGCGGGTCCTTTGCCGTGACGGTGCAGGAGGCCTGGAATCCTCCCTCCCTGGTGGTAACCGTGATAACAGCCGTCCCCTCTCCAACCGCCGTCACCCGGCAGGTCTTCCCGTTTGAAGACACCTTGGCCACCGCAGGATTGCTGCTCTCCCACACCAGTTCCTGGTTGGCGGCGTTCCACGGGTTAACCTCCGCTCTCAGCTCCGCATCCTGACCCCTCGTCATTGACAGGCTACTTTTGTCCAGCTCGACGCCCCTCACCGCGTAGGGCAGCACCGTGACGGTGCAGGAGGCCTGAAATCCTCCGTCCGCAGTCGTCACGGTGATCACCGCGGTACCCGGCTTATGAAAGCTGTACATGCCCGCTTCATCCACCGTCGCCACGGCGGGATCAGAGCTTTTCCAAGTGCATTGCAGGTTGCTGGCGTCCGCCGGCTCCACCTGGGCATACAGGTAGCCGCCCTGCCCGCACTCTTCGGTTATCGCGCTTTTGTCCAATGTCACCCCTGTCACCCTTTTTGGAGTGGGAGTGCGCACAAAAACCGCCTTTTGACCCTTTCTGTTGAGGATAACGGTGTCGTTTTGATAGGTCATCCCTACCGTATCCATATGCAGGGCAAGCCAATAATAGCTCTCAAATCTGCCGCCGTCCAGATCTCCCATTCCGATTTGCTTTAAATTGAAATAGGTGATTTGCAGTCCCTCTTCCCCATTCAGCGTCTCTTTTTCAACCATGATGGTGATCCGATCGGACCCCTGTAAATACCAGGTGCCCGGCAGGCCCTTGTACGCCTCCTCTAGATAATACACGATATGGGCAGGATGATTCTTTTGCCGGTAAAAAACACAGTCGGCGTCCTCTCCCTGGAATACCAGGGCATCGCCCTGTCTGGTAAAGCCGACATATTCCGCGTACTCTGTCACATCCTCGTCAATAGCGGGATAAGTGCTGCCCCCTCCGGCCAGATATTCAAGCCGGGGCATGGGATATAGGGTAAAGTGCTTGTAGTCGACGGCATAGCTGTCTCCCTCCAGCGTAAATGTGACCGTCACATCGTCGGAGCCGGTGAGATACCATGTCCCGGCAATGTCCTCCCAAAGCCACTTGCTCTGCTGCGGGGGCAAGGAGCTTTCACTGGGAGCGGAAGAGGAGGGCGGCTGTACGGAGGAGCCGGGGCTGGGCGGCAGCGCCTCCCAGCGGGCCTTCAGCACTATATCCGCCGTCACCGGCGTGGAAAAATCATATTTTTTCTCCCCCAAAAACCACCCCAGGAAGCGATATCCCGCCCTGGTGGGTTCCACAGGAGGTTCGGCGCTGCGTCCTTCGCTCACCTCCACGGAAGGGAGTTTGCTTCCGCCGGTACTGTTGTAATAAATGGTGAAGGCTTTTGTACCGGCCGCCAATTTCCACCCGGCGATCAGCATCAAATCATTTCTCACCGGGCTGTCAAAATCATAAGGGTTACCGCCATGGGTCCAGCCGGTAAACAGGAAGCCCTCCTTGACCGGGTCCGCAGGCTTTTCCAGTTTTTCGCCGGGGAGCACGATCACAGCCTCCACCGGCGTGCCGCCCGCGCTTTCAAACACCACACGATGTCCGGCCGGCTCGGACGGCAGGGCGGCTTCGGTTGAGGATGAAAGGGTATCGGTGCTGGCGGCGCTTTCCTGAGCAACGGAGGATGCAGGGGCCTTTCCGCCCCGGCAGGCCGCAAGTGAAGCCGTCAGTAAAAGAACCAGCAGCAGCGACAGGCTTTTGCGCAGACAGCTATTCATCATATATCCCCCCGAAAATCTGGTTTCAAATTCACCATACTATATTCCAAAATGTTTTGCAACGGTTTTGTTCGCAAAGTCCGTATCCTTATTTTCCCACACAAAAGCGGGAGAACACCTCGTTCACCACCGCATCGGCCGCCCGTTCCCCGGTGAGCTCCAGCAAGGCGGAGAGAGCGCCGCTGACGCCTACCGAAACGGCGTCCAGGGTAAACCCCGCCTCCAGTGCACCGGCCGCCTCCCGCACACAGGCGAGACAGCGGGCGGCACAATCCCGCTGCCGTTCCGTGGCGAGCAGGGGTTCCGCGGCACTGAGATTCCCCACCCCGGTCAGCACGGCAACCGCC
>CAKTXU010000309.1 GCA_934630995.1 uncultured Eubacteriales bacterium | reverse complement strand
ATCTAATGTCGATTTGGGGCAACGGAGAGGGCCGGTATGGAAAGGTTCTCCCCGCCGGGGTGCTGTATCTACCCGCCAAGCTGCCCGTCATCCGTGTCGATCGCCATATGGATGCCGAGGCGGCGGAAAAAGAGCGGATAAAGGCCATGAAAATGAATGGCCTTTTGCTCGATAATCCGGAAATCGTGCGGGCTATGGAGGTGGATGCTGCGGGACTCTTTATCCCGGCCAAGCTCGTCATGACGGAGGATGAGGACGGGCAAAAAAGGGAAACTGTGGCAGCAGGCTCCAGTGTAGCCTCTCTGTATCAGTTTGGGAAGCTGAAACGGCGAATGGAAAAGCTGCTGACCGACATGGCCGAAACCCTTCGCAGAGGCGATATCGCGGCGATCCCCGTTCAGAGCGAAACCATGGACGCCTGTGCGTACTGCGATTATCGCAGCGTCTGCGGACATGAAGACGATGGTCCGATCCGGCGTCTTGTCAAGCTGGATACCATGCAGGCTCTAAAGGAACTGGAAGACGACGAGCCGGAAGCCGTGAAAGACAACATGTTCGAAGGAGAACCCCATGGCCGAACGTATATGGACAATTGAACAAAAACAGTGTATTGAGGCGCGGGGAGGCACCGTTCTCGTATCCGCTGCGGCCGGCTCCGGCAAGACGTCGGTGCTGGTGCAGCGGGTGGTGGAGCGTATAGCCGACCGGGACAATCCCCTAGACGTGGACCGGCTTTTAGTGGTCACCTTCACCAAGGCGGCTGCCGCTGAAATGAAGCAGCGCCTCTCCGCGGCCCTGGCCGAAAGAATCGCGGAAAATCCCACAGACATGCACCTCCAGCGACAGCAGATGCTGGTTCCCCGCGCCAATATCAGTACCGTGCACGGCTTTTGCGCCAATCTGCTGAGGGAGCATTTTCACCTACTGGATATTTCCCCTCAATTCCGGATAGCGGAGGAGGGGGAAATTAGCCTTCTCCGGGAGGAGGCGCTCTCCGAGGTCATGGAGGAGTGCTATGCCGAAGAGTCTCCGATTTTTATGGAGCTGGCGTCTCTGCTGGGGAGCGGGCGGGATGACCGCGGCATCTGGCAGGCGGTCAGGCGTATCGATGGTTTCATCCAGTCCCATCCTTTTCCGGAGGATTGGCTGGAGGATAAAATCAAGGCGTTCGACGAGGAGACGCCCATCGCCTCGTCGCCTTGGGGCCTTATAATCAAGGAGTATGCCGCCGGAACCGTTCAGTACGCCGTATCGCTGCTGCGCAAAGCGCGTATGGTGGCGGCGGAGGAGCCGAAAATGGATGCGGCCTACGGTGCGGTTCTGGATAGCGACTACCGGCTGCTCAGCAGCGGGCTCGAACAGCTTCCCGCTCTCTCCTGGGATGAATGCGCTCCCCTTTTGTGTTCACTGGGCGCTTTCGGAAGACTGGGAGCTCTGCGAAAATATGAGGACGAGGCGCGCAAGGAACGGGTCAAGTGCCTGCGGGAAGAGGCAAGAAAAAAGCTCAAAGCCCTGCCCGTTCTTTTGTGTGGAAGCGAAGCCGAGTGCCGGAACGATCTCGCCGCCATGCGCGGGCTGGTCGAAACCCTGTTCTCCATTGTCGTGCGCTATGAAAAACGGATGGAGGAGAAGAAAAAGAAGCGGCGAGTGCTGGATTTTAACGACTTGGAGCACGGCGCACTGCGTCTGCTCATCACCCGGACGGAGAATGGGGCCATTGAGCGCACCCCTCTGGCCAAGGAGCTTTCCAGCCAGTTCGACGAAGTGTTGGTTGATGAATATCAGGATACCAATGCCGCTCAGGATGCGTTGTTCAGCGCTTTGTCCCGCAATGAAACCAACCTTTTTATGGTGGGAGACGTCAAGCAGAGCATTTACGGCTTTCGTCAGGCTATGCCCGCCATCTTCATTAACCGCCGGGACAGCTATCCCCCTTATGACGGCTTTCATTTTCCTGCCGCCATCACCCTGGGAAACAACTTTCGCAGCCGCGCCGAGGTGACCGACAGTGTCAACTTTCTTTTCCGACAGCTGATGACCCGGGAGGCGGGCGGTATCGACTATGACGAGCGAGAAGCGCTGGTTCCCTCCGCATCCTATCCGGAAAACGCGGGGGCGCAGACAGAGCTTCTGCTCTATGACAGCGATCTGACCGAGGAGGGCGAGGACAAGGATACCGCTGAGGCGCGGGGGATCGCGGTCCGGATTCGGGAGCTGATGCAGTCCTTCAGCGTGACGGAAAAGGGCGTCCCGCGTCCGGCGCGCTACGGTGATTTCTGCCTCCTTCTGCGCAGCAAAACAAGCCATGCCCAGGCCTATGTGGATGAGCTGAACCGCTGTGGTATTCCGGCATGGACAGCCTCAACCGGCGGCTTTTTCTCAGCGCCGGAGGTGTCTATGGTCCTGGCTCTGCTGCGTTTTATCGACAATCCTCTGCAGGATGTGCCGCTTCTTGCAGTTATGCTCTCTCCCGTCTTCGGCTTTACCCCCGACGATATGGCTTCCATCCGCCTTCTGGAGGGACACGCCCCCTTCTATACCGCTGTCCGCCGTATGTGCAAGGCGGAATATGAAGCGGATCCCACACTGCCAATACGCTGCGAAGCCTTTCTCCGGCAAATTGATCACTATCGCCTGTTGGCCACCACCATGCCGGCCGATCGCCTGCTGCATCGCATTTATGAGGACGGCGGACTGCTGCCTATCATGGCTGTTCGGCCCCATGGGCAGCAGAGGACGGCCAATCTCCGTCTGCTGCACGATTACGCCCGCCGTTTTGAACAAAACGGCTTTCGCGGCCTGTCCGCCTTTGTGCGGTATATCGACCGGCTGGAACAGCAGAAAATGGATATGGCGCCGGCCTCCCTGGTGTCCGAGCATGCGGATGTGGTCCGTATCATCAGCATTCATCATTCCAAGGGCCTGGAGTTCCCCATTGTGTTTCTGGCCGGACTGGGCAACCAGTTCAATCCTGATTCCACCAGAGGGGATATGCTCCTCCATGCCGATTTGGGAATAGGACTCGTCAGAAGGGAGACGGATACCCTTAAGCAGTACCGTACGGTTCCCTGGCAAGGCGTGGCACTTGCCATACAGAAAAGCGAACGCACCGAGGAACTGCGTGTACTTTATGTGGCCATGACCCGTGCTAAAGAAAAGCTGGTACTCGCCATCTCCACGAAAAATCCGGCGGCCAGGCTCAGCAGGCTGGCCTCCACCATTGGTGACGGCGAAACCCTTTCCCCCTTTCATGTTCTATCAGCCCGTTGTATGGGGGATTGGATTCTTTCCGCCGCGCTGCGCCATCCCTCAGGCGGTCAGCTCAGGCAGCTGGCGGATTTCGAGGAACTGTCGATACAGCCCTGCGCCTTTGCCTGGGATATCCGCTTTGAACGGCCGCCGTCCGTAACGAAAGAGGAAACGGCGGTTGCCCAAGCGATACCGGCCGATAATGCGCTGTATAGGCT
>CAKTXU010000308.1 GCA_934630995.1 uncultured Eubacteriales bacterium | reverse complement strand
TTTCAAAGCTCCGGCCTCGCAGAGCTGCTGGAACAGAGCAAGGTTCCCGCCTTTGTCGTCAATACCCTTACCGGAGCCATCAGCGGCATCTTCGACACCCTCTGGGATACCGGCGTGCAGATTCTGATTTTCCTGGCCGCCATGCAGAGCGTGCCCACCCAGCTTTATGAAGCGGCCAGGGTGGAGGGAGCCACCCCTTGGGACAGCTTCTGGAAGATCACCTTTCCCATGATCTCTCCGATGATCCTGGTCAATGTGATTTACACCATCATCGACACCTTCACCAATTATATGAATCCGGTGATGAAGCTCATTCAGCGGGAGGGCATCGTGAACATGCGGTATTCCTATGCCTGCGCCATGGGCTGGGTATTCCTGCTGGTGGTCATAGCGATTATCGGTCTGGTATATCTGATACTATCGAAATTTGTCGTCCGACAGACAGGCGGAAGATAGGAGGGAGAAACCGTGTATAAAAGAATCCTGCTCGGAGACGTGAGCTCACGTCTCTGGAAAATCTTCCGTTTCTTTCTGATCATCGGGCTGAGCTTCGTCATCCTGTATCCGCTGATTTATATGCTGAGCATGTCCTTCCGCTCCATGAGCGATCTGTTTGATCCCAGCATCGTGTGGGTGCCCAGAACCTTTACTCTGGATAATTTTGACGCGGCCTGGCGGAACATGTACTATCCGTCCTCCCTGGTCACCACCCTGCTCATCGGCGGCGTCAGCTCCTTGCTGCAGACAGCCTCCTGCTGTATCATCGCATATGGCTTTGCCCGCTTCCGGTTCCGCGGCAGGAATCTGCTGTTTGCCATGGTGCTGCTGACCATTATCGTGCCGCCGCAGGTAACGCTGATTCCGCTGTATATGATGTTCAGCCGCTTTGGCATTCCGTTCCTGTCGTCCTATTTGGAGGATGTTTTCCAGGTATACATGACGGTCAACCTCATTGACAACCCGGTTCTGTTCTACATGCAAGCCGCCCTGGGCATGGGAATCCGTTCCGGACTGTATATCTTCATTCTCCGTCATTTCTTTGCGGGCTTCCCCCAGGAACTGGAGGAGGCTGCGGAAATAGACGGCTGCTCCGAGGTGGGAACCTTCCTGCGGGTGATTCTGCCCAATGCCGGTTCGATGCTGCTGACCGTCGTCCTCTTTTCCATTGTTTGGTATTGGAACGATTACTATTATACCAGCACCTTTCTTGGAGAAACCCAGACACTGGCGGTTTCCCTGTCCTTCCTGCGTACCAATCTGGCCCAGGAGATGGGGGTGGTGGACAATTTCTACGAATCCACCGCGCAGATGCAGGCAGGGTGTCTGATATTCGTGCTGCCTCTGCTGGTGGTATACTGCGTTTTGCAGCGGTATTTCACGGAGAGTATCGAACGGTCGGGCATTGTCGGTTGACGGGATGCCCACCGGTTGCATTTCAGGAAAATTATGGTACTATTACTATAGGGAGGACCTTTCATGAAAGAGCGTATTCGTATGGCCGTAGTGGGACTCGGCGGCCGTGGAAAATTTCTCCTGGAAGAGCTCATGACCGTCGATGGGGTGGATATCGCCGCCCTGTGTGATGTGTATGAGGACCGCATCCAGGAGGGCGTGGGCATCGTCCGGAATGCCGGCCGGCCGGACCCGGCCGGCTTCACGGATTATCGCGAGCTGCTGGAGAAAACGCCGCTGGACGCCATCATTGTTCCGGCGGCATGGACGGCCCATTATCCCATCGTTATCGCTGCCATGGAGGCCGGGGTGCCGGTGGGCATGGAGGTGGGAGGCGCCACCTCCATGGACGAGTGCTTTGAGCTGGTCCGTGTGTCCGAGCGCACCGGCGTTCCCTGCATGATGCTGGAAAACTGCTGCTACGGCCGGGAAGAGATGGCCATGCTTCATATGATTAAGCAGGGGATTTTCGGAGAGCTTGTCCACTGCCAGTGTGGGTATATGCACGATTTGCGGGATGAAATCTGTCTGGGCCGGGAAAACCGTCATTATCGCCTGGACAATTATCTGGCCCGCAACGGGGACAATTATCCCACCCACGGTGTCGGTCCTGTGGCCAAGTATCTGGACATCAACCGGGGCAACCGCTTTTTGTCCCTGGTTTCCATGGGGACGAAGTCCCGGGGACTGAAGGCATGGGTCAGGGACAACCTGCCGGAGGAGCATCCTTTGCAGGGGCGGGAATTCAATCAGGCGGATCTGGTGACCACTCTGATTAAATGCGCCAATGGGGAGACGGTAACGGTCATACTGGACACCTGTCTTCCACGGCCCTATTCCCGCGCTGGCAAGGTGCAGGGCACCATGGGCATATGGGTAGAGGACGGACGTCTCATTCATTTACAGGGGCGCACCCAGCCCCATTGCTGGGAGAATTTTGATCCGATTTTGGAGGAATATGATCATCCGCTGTGGCGGGAGTACAGTCGCCAGGGAATTCATGCGGCGGGACACGGCGGCATGGACTTCCTCTGTCTGAGCGCATTTGTGGAAAGCGTGCGCAAGGGGGTACGTCCGCCTATCGATGTGTATGACGCCGCCACCTGGATGGCGGTTACCGTGCTGTCCGAGGAATCCCTCGCCCTGGGAAGCGCCCCCGTGGCTTTTCCGGATTTTACCCACGGCGACTGGATTCACCGCCAGCCGGACCCGATCAGCAAATACGCGCTGGACAGGGTGCATGAGGAACTGTTTGACGTTTAACCGCCCCGGCGGAAAGGGGGAGGACAATGGAAATCGATTTGAAGAGCTATCTCAATGTGGCCCATGAACCCGCCAATTATGTCATGCCGCAGTCTCACAGCTGCTATGAGATGGTTTTGTATTTGAGCGGTGAGGGAAAAACCGTCATCGGGGAGGAGCTTTACGACTTTCGCCCCATGGATCTGGCCATCATCACTCCCCAAACCGTTCACGACGAGCTGTCCCTCACGGCCACCGAGGTTTGCTGTTGTCTGTTTACCTATCAGGGCTCGCTTCCTCTCGATAACGGCGTGTATCATCTTTGGAAGCCCTCCGCCCAGCAGGCGGGCGTTGAGATCGATCGGCTGATGCGGTGGATTCATAATGAAATGTACGGAAAAAAGCTGGAATACGAAACCTGCCTCAACTATATCATGGGACAGATCCTTATCACTTTTTTTCGGACCCAGTCGGCCGTGCGCTCGGTATCGGACGGCATGAGCTATGTAAAAACCTATGTGAAGGAAAACTACAGCCGGCACATCGATTTTCATATCCTGGCCAATCATATCGGCTACAGCTATGACCGCTTCCGTCATATCTTCAAGGAACGGGAAGGCATCTCTCCTTCCCGGTACCTGCTCAATGTCCGGATCCGCCGGGCTAAAGAATTGCTTACCCAGACGGATTATCCCATAGAACGGGTTGCCAAACTCATCGGCTTCGGCGGGGCGTCCCGTTTTATTGAAACCTTCAAAGCGGAAACCAAGGAAACGC
>CAKTXU010000307.1 GCA_934630995.1 uncultured Eubacteriales bacterium | reverse complement strand
ACCTATGTGTTCGCCGGATTCGCCGACCATCGGATGATGACCGCCGATCAGTTGGCTATTATCACCGCGCTACTGGCCGGCGGCCGCCCTGAAGACCGGGAGACGGTGGCCGGGATGGTGGAAGCGCGCTATCTGCGGCGAACACCGGAGGGCGGTTTCCTCCCCGCCATGCCGGTTTTTCCGCTACCGCTGAAGCAGTCGTTTGCGGACAGGGCCGAAAGCCTGCTGGCGCCTCTGCTTCCCGCCTTGAAAACAGCGGTGCGGCGCTACGCCGCAGGCTATAAACGGCTGTATCCGCCGTGTCTGGAGGAGGAGGCCGACCGCGCCTGCGCCAGGGCCTTTTCCGGGCTCTTCGTCAATCTTGTAGCGACCGCCCAGGAGAAGGGCCTGCTCTCCCGCCCGTCCCCCGGCCGGCTCTGCCAGGTCCTGATGGAGGAGCCGCCGGACGCCGGCTAAAAAGGCAACCCCGCCGCCCGGAAAAATCCGGCGGCGGGGTTGCCTTTTTGCATTGAGAAAGGGGAAACCCACTGTTTGCAGACAGCAACGGTTGAAAGAGGCTAAAAAAATTGACAAAACCCCGGACAACCCAGGTTTAAATATGCTATAATACTGGATATGGAATAAAGTAGCGTGAGCACGACGGCGTTTGATCGTAACCTGCTGCTTTATCCATCCTGCAAGCGTATAGGAGTCTGGTGATGAAAGTGGAACTTTTTCTCAATACGGTGACCGTCTTGGAGATTGTCGCGGCGGAATTCCTCTCCATCTGGGTGCTCTCTCAGAAAAAACACAAATTCTGGGCCGCCTGTGGTCTGTATACCGCCATCACGGTTGTCCTCATCCTATTTATGTGCTTTGTCGCGACACGGCTGCCCGGCTACGGCAATGGAAGCGGCCGGTTCATGATTCTGGGCGTGGTCTATTTTATCCCCGCGCTTCTCAGCTTCGGCGGTCACTGGAAAAACCGGCTCATCATCGCTTTCTATTCCTTTTCCTATGGGCTGGCGGTCTTTGCCCTGTCGGTGCGTCTCGGCTATCTATTCCCCGCTGAATGGCTGTCGACAACGGTGTTTATCCTTGAAACCCTGCTTTATGCCCTGACCCTCCCCTTGTATCTGCGGTTCTCCAAAAGCCGGGTCATCCCTTATGTGCATAAAGCCGACTCCTCGCAAAAGAATATGCTCATCCGTTACACCATCGTCAGCTTTATCCTCATCATCTTATACAACAACGTCATGACTATGGAAGCCTCTCCGGTGAAAAAACTTCTGGTTTATGCCCTGCTCCTCTACTTCATCATCCTAACCTATCGGCTGACCGTCTATTATCTCAAGGCCGACGACGACAAACAGGAACTCAGCGAACTGGCCATGAGCGACAAGCTCACGGAACTCGGCAACCGGTTGGCCTTCCGCGCGCAGGCCGAGACACTGCTGGAGGAGGGCGGCTCCTTTACCCTGCTCTTTATCGATCTGGACAACTTCAAATCGGTCAACGACCGGTTCGGCCATCAGGCTGGAGATTTGTATCTCAAATGCTTCGCCGACGCCCTGAAGGCCCGCTCGGGGGAAGCGGCGGCCTTCTATCGGCTGGCCGGAGACGAATTTGTCGCCCTGAGCCGCGCCGAGGGTGTCTGTGAGGCTTTGAACGGCCTGCCGGTCACGGTGTCCGGCGACATCCCTTTTCTGGGCTTTTCCATGGGGGAGGCCCGGTATCCCGACGATGGAAAAACAATAAACGAGCTATTCGAGGCGGCGGATAAGCGCATGTACCAGCAAAAAAAAGCCAAATTCTGAAAAGATAGTCCGTCAGACAGATAGAAAGCGGCCGGGGAGGCGTTCGATGCCTCCCCGGCCGCTTATCGTCTGTTTACAGGCTGACGGTATAGGCTGCGACCGCGTCCCGCAGGAATCGGGCGCAGCCGGTTGCCTCCCTGTCGTAATAGGCGGTAAAGCGCTCGTCCGCCACATACAGCGCGGCGATGCCCGCGTGTTTGCGGGAATCGTATTCTCCCAGGCTATAGGTAAGCCAGCGGCCGTGCAGGGCCGCAATCCGCCGCCCCTCGGGGCCGCCGGGCTCCTTCCCGGCCAAAACAGCATCTTTCAGAGAGACGCGTAGGTTCTCTCCCAACCTTTCCCAGTCGGCATAGTCCTCCGGCGACAAGGAGAGGACGGCGGCGTTGGCGGCATCCGCCGCTTCATCGCCGTATTTTGCCCGGACCTCTCCGCCTTAAAGGCTTCAAATCGCTCTTCATCGCTCATGTTGCTTCCTCCTTGCAGGTCCTCCAATGTTTTGTGTATCGTCAGGATGAGGGCCTCCAGCCGTTCTTTCCGTTTCTCCAGCTCCAGCAGATGGCTCTGCAGCGCCTCCCGCGGATTGAAGTCCGGGTCATCCAGTATCCGCCCGATGGCGGCAAGGGAGAGTCCCAGCTCCTTGTAAAACAGAATCTGCTGGAGCCTGACCACCGCCTGCTTATCATACAGGCGGTATCCGGCCTCGCTGACCCTCGTAGGCCTCAGGAGCCCCTTGGCGTCGTACCATCGCAGCGTTCTGGCGCTGACCCCGGCCAGCTCGGCCAGACCTTTGACCGTATATTCCATACCTATCCCTCCCGACAGACCCAGTATATCCCTTGACGTACCGTTAAGGTCAAGAGGAAAATCTAAAATTTATTCTAAAGAGTCGGGCCGCACAATGGAAACCGCCGCAGAGCAATATAAATTTTTTTGTTAATTCTTGTCTCTATTCCGTTGAGGCGGATAAGGCGCCGGCTCGTCCGTACGGCCAATCAAGTAATCCACGCTGGTGTGATAAAAGTCGGCAATATCACGCAATACCTCAATAGGTATTTCGCGGATGCCATTTTCATAATTGCTATATGTGCTTCGCGTCAGTTTTAAATAGTCTGCTAAATCCCGCTGTCTGTAATCATAATCCAATCTCAAATTTTTTATTCTTTCATACTTCATATCTCATCACCCAGGACAAGTATACGTGACACAATTTGTGTAATTGACATTTGACACGATTTGTGTCACAATAATTCATGAGGTGACACGATGATTTCAACAAGTCCCGACAAAATCTGCCAGAATTGCGGCTATTATCGGCGGCATTATATTTACAGCTCCTGTTACCGGGCCATCTGGTACGGGCATTGCGTACATCCGCCCCGGCGGAGACATTGCCGCCCGAATATGCCGGCCTGTCCCAAATGGATTCCCCAGGATGAGGCTTACCGGAGCTCTATGTCCCGCCGGAACCTCCAAAATAACGCCAGCACCTGTTTTCACGCCGAGAAGCCGTGCGGCCCCTTATCAATCGATGCCGCACATCCCCACCGGCGTGACAATGAATTTCCTTCCAGCCAGCCGGGGGCAATTTTTGCTATCCGGCTTGCTGGCGCTCCCAACCTTAATCCGTTTCCCAACCTCAGAATCCACAGAAAATGCAGAGCGCGCCGTCCAACGCA
>CAKTXU010000306.1 GCA_934630995.1 uncultured Eubacteriales bacterium | reverse complement strand
ACTCCCGACGAAACTATGTCGATCCGGCCGGCGGAGGGAACACGCCGGCCGGTCTTCCGTTCATCCGATTACGATTTTTCATTTCTTTCGCCGCCGCCCCGCATCGGCGCCGGCCGGCGGACCTGGGAAAGGTTTGGGCAGCTATGAACTGGAAACCATCGGCGCGGATATTGAGCATACTCGCGGCAACCCTTCTCCTCCCGGCACAGACAGGAGCGGCGGCCGGCACGGACAGCCTGCCGAACTCCTCCGGTGTTGGAGAGGAGTACCGTGCCTCCTCCTCCTACAGCGCGTATCTGGCTGATCACGAGGGCGCGGACAACCCTGCTCTGGAGATCGCCGTTGAGCTCGGCAAGGCTAGCGGCGGAGAAGCCGCCGCCGTCACTGTGGACGGCGGGACTCGGACAGGCTGGCTCACCGGGGAGGAAGAGACGGTGACCTGGCCGGTAACGGTGCCCCAAAGCGGCTTTTATCAGCTGAAGCTGACCTATTATACCGGCGGAGAGGGCGGCTCCTCCATCGAGCGCCGCCTTCTCGTCGACGGCGTTCAGCCCTATGAAGAGGCGGGCAGCCTTTCCCTCTCCCGTATCTGGCGGGATATTCCGGCGGAGGAAGCCGCCGGAGAACGGCGTTTCTCCACCGACAGGCAGGGTAACGAACGCCTGCCCGGGCAGGAAACGGTCCCCGCCTGGACGGAGGTTTTCCTGCGGGAGAGCAGCGGCATGGTGGCCGATCCCCTGCGGATATATCTGACCGCCGGGGAACACACCCTTTCCCTGGTTTCGGTCAGGGAGAGCCTGATCGTGGGTGGGCTGACCCTCTGTCAAAGCCCGGAGCCCCTCTCTTATGCCGCTTATCTGGAGGCGCACCGGGACGCACCGGCGACCGGCGACACCGTCGACATCCTCCAGGGCGAGGATTATGCCTGCAAATCCCACCCGGAAATCGTCCCCATCACCGATCGCACCTCAGCCGCCACCCAACCCAGCTCCCCCTCCCTGGTCTATCTCAATACGGTGGGCGGAACCAACTGGAGCGTCAACGGCATGTGGATCGAATGGGACGTGACGGTGCCGAAAGACGGCCTGTACCGGATAGCGCTGAAGGTCCGGCAGAATTTCCTCAGCGGCATGACGGCCAACCGGCGCCTGCTGCTGGACGGTGAGCTCCCCTTTGCGGAGGCGGGCTCCCTCACCTTCCGCTATGCCAGCGGCTGGAAAAGCACGGTCCTGGGCGATGAAAACGGGGAATTCGCCTTCTATCTGACGGCTGGAACGACCCATACCCTGCGGCTGGAATGCGCGCTGGGTGAATCCGCCCCCCTGCTGCAGCACGCGCAGACGGCGGCAACCTCCCTCAACGACGCCTATCGCCGCCTGGTAATGTACATGGGCAGCTCTCCCGACGCCAATCGGGACTACAAGGTGGATCAGGTGCTTCCCGAGGTCGTCGCCGTCCTGGAGGAAAACCGGGACAGCCTTCAGACGCTTTCCGAGGAGCTCATCGCCTTTTCAGGCGGACGGGGCGACGCCAATGTGGCCATCGACAATCTGGTCGACGTGCTGCGGCGGATGCTGCGGGATACCCGGGACATCCCCTCCCTGCTCAGTACCTTCCGGGACAATATCGCGGCTTTGAGCACCTGGATTCAGACTCAGAGCCGCCAGTCCCTGGAAATCGACTATCTGGCCGTGCTGGGCGGGGAAGCCGCGGCGCCCAAGGCGGCGGCCAGCTTCTTCCAGGGCCTTGTCTTCGGCGTACAGTCCTTTCTCGCCTCCTTTTCCCAGGATTATTCCCTGATGCTGGGAGATGAGACGGAGGAAACCATCGAGGTCTGGGTATCTACCGGCCGGGATCAAACCCAGGTGCTGAAAAATCTCATCGCCAATGAGTTCACCCCCGGCACGGGCATCGGCGTCAATCTCAAGCTGGTCAGCGGACAGCTCCTGCTGGCCACGGTGGCGGGTGACGGCCCCGATGTGGCCCTGAACCAGACTTCGGCCGACGTGATGAATTTCGCCCTGCGCAGCGCCGTGGAAAGTCTGGAGGGGTACGAGGGCTTTGGGGCGGCGGCCGCGGAATTCGCCGCCTCCTCCCTGACGCCCCTGACCTGGGACGGCCGCACCTACGGCCTGCCCGAAACCCAGAATTTTCCCCTGCTATTCTACCGTTCGGACATTTTGACAGAGCTGGGGCTGGAGCTGCCCCGCACCTGGACGGCGCTGTATCAGACCATCGGGGAGCTGCAGAAGAACAATCTGCAATTTGGCTTTCCCACCGGCCTTCCCGGCTACGGCTTGATGCTGTACCAAAACGGCGGCCAGTTGTACGCCGACGACGGCGCTGCCAGCGAACTCTCCGGCCGGACGGCGGTGGAAGCCTTCAAGGAATGGACGCGGCTGTACACGAATTACGGCCTGCCGGTGGAATACGACGCGGCCAACCGTTTCCGCTCCGGTGAGATGCCCCTGCTGGTGGCGGATTACATCCTGTACAACACTCTGTCGGTTTTTGCCCCGGAAATCAAGGGGCAATGGGGCTTTACCGTGGTGCCCGGCGTAGAGTCGGAGGACGGCGCCGTCGATCGTTCGGTGGTATCCACCGTCACCGGCAGCGTCCTCATCCGGCAGAGCGAGCACAAGCAGGCGGCCTGGACCTTCATGAAATGGTGGGCCAGCGCCTCCACCCAGGCGCAATACGGCAACAATCTGGAGGCGGTGCTGGGTGCCTCGGCCCGGTACGCCGCGGCCAATACAGCCGCCCTCTCCCAGCTCCCCTGGACGGCCGCCGAGCTCCGGGTTCTGACCGCCCAGCGGGAAGCCGTGCGCGGCGTCCCCGAGGTGCCCGGCTCCTATTACACCACCCGGCACCTGGACAACGCTTTCCGGCGGGTGGTCAATTACGGGGAGGACGAGCGGGAAACCATCGCCGACTACGCCCGGATCATCGACGAGGAAATCCGGTATAAACGCCGGGAACTCAAGCTTTCATAGGAAGGAGTGTTGACGCTGTGTGGCAGTATATCCGGTCGTATATGAAAACCCATTGGATCTTTTACGCCTTCGTCGCGCCCTTCCTTATCCTGTTCTGCATCTTTACGATAGCGCCCGTGCTGACATCGATATATTACAGCTTCACCTACTACAATATCCTGGAGCCAGCCCAGTTTCTGGGGGCGGACAACTATGTCCGCCTATTCACCCAGGACGACGTCTTTCTCACGGCCCTGAAAAACACCCTGCTCATCGCGGCCGTCACCGGCCCGGTCAGCTATCTGCTCTGTTTTTTCCTGGCCTGGATGATCAACGACCTGAAGCCGAAGCTGCGGGCGGTGCTGACCCTGTGCTTCTACGCGCCCTCCATCACCAGCTCGGTCTATGTGGTGTGGACCTATGTATTCAGCGGTGACCGTTACGGGCTGCTCAACAGCTTTCTGCTCCGGATGAACCTCATCGACTCCCCCATCCTCTTTCTGAAAAATCCCAGCTACATGATGATGG
>CAKTXU010000305.1 GCA_934630995.1 uncultured Eubacteriales bacterium | reverse complement strand
CAGCAGGGTGAGGTCGGTGAGGCGGTAATCGATCTCCTGCCGGACCCGCTGCAAGAGCAGGAGCGTCTCTTCCAGCGCCTCCAGATGCCGCCGCCGGGTGGTGAAGTCCGTTTTTCCGGGGGTGATGATTTTCGCCCGCTCCTCGTCCCATACCTCGATGCTGCAGGCCACCCGGGTGGCCCCCAGGGCGAAATAGCGGTCGATGAGGGTCAGCTCCTCCGGCGGGGTGATATACAGCAGCAGTTCTCCCGGCACGGCGCCCAGCCGCTCTCGGATAGCCTCCAGATAGGCGGTGATATATCCGGACTCCCGTTCACCCTTGAAGGTGGAGCCGCCGGTGAGCTGGATGCTGTTGCAGCCGCAGGCGCGGAACGCGAAGTCCACGATTTCCGCCGCGTCCTCCGGCGGCAGGGCCGGGGGGAGGGGGCGCTTGTTCGCCGTCAAAGCCTGGAACTCCCCACCGGAATAACAGAATTCGCAGGGCTTGCCCGCCGCCGCGTATTCGCACGGCCACAGGCACTGGAAGGCGACCCAGTCCACCCCCTGGAGCACCGCGTTGCCGATGAAGGGCGTGCCGGACGCCGTTTCCTGCCGGTAAAAGCCGTCCTCCGGAGGGAAGGTGACAAAATCCAACGGTTCCCCTTGATACAGCAGAGCGGGCCGACCTTCCACCAGGGTCAGGGAAAAGGGCGTCCCCAGTTTTTTCGCATACTCTGAGGCGGCCAGCTCGTCCCAGGACAGGATATCCGCCAAATGCCGGAGCTGAAAGCCCAGATCGGTTATCTGGACAATCGTGTGATCGGACAGAAGCATACAGTTGCAGGCCAGGGGATTGGAAGCGAGCCGGAAGATCCCCGCGCAGGCGTCGTAAACCCGCTTATCCACCAGAAGCCCCCGGCTGACGACAAGACATTTCAGCTCGATGGAATCGATTTCCCGATCTCCCAGGCGATATTTTCCGATTTTTTGCATAATCTTTCGTCCTTTTCTCTCATGGATTGACACGCCGCTTTCCGATGTGATAGAGTGAACGGCGCCGATACTAGACTATGTCTATATCACAGACTGAGTCTAGCATGAGCGCCCTTTAAAGTAAAGGGACGATATTGCGAATTCTGGTAAATTCTCCGTGAATTGGAGTGGGGAGGATGAGGAGGACGAAACGGATGAAACGGCTGCGGGCCGTCCTGCTGGGGCTGGCGCTTCCGGCAGTTCTGCTGCTGACGTGGCAACTGGTCACGACCTATACCGACGTGCCGCGGAGTATCCTGCCCGATCCTCCCAGCGTGTGGGAGGCCTTTCTCAGAATGGTGGGGAAGGGGCAGCTACAGCAGGATTTGGGGGTCAGCCTGCTGCGGGTGGTCAAAGGGTTTCTGGCAGCCGCCTTCCTGGGGATGACGGCGGGAACGCTGATGGGCGGCTCCCGCATTGTCCGGGAGCTGCTGGGCCCCCTGCTGAACACCCTGCGGCAGATCCCCATGATCGCCTGGACGCCGCTGGTGATTCTTTGGTGCGGCATCGGGGAGAAATCCAAGGTGGTGATGATCGTGGTCGCGGCCTTTTTCCCTATCCTGCTGAACACGATGAACGGTGTCGCCGGCACGCCCCACGCCTATCGGGAGGTGGCCTCCCTCTACAGGCTGGGGCGGTGGCGCACCTTCCTGCGGGTCATCTGTCCCCATGCTCTTCCCCACATTCTGGTGGGGCTGAAGATGGGGCTGGGCATCTCCTGGATGTCCCTCATCGCGGCGGAACTCATTGCAGGTACCTCGGGCATCGGCTACCGGATACAGAACGCCCGGTCCCTCCTCCATTCCGATGAGGTGCTGGTGTGCATGATCCTCATCGGTCTGGTAGGGGTGGCGATGGACAAGTGTCTGGGGCTGCTTTTCCGGGTCCTGACGCCGTGGGAGAGAACAGGAGGCGGCAGCCATGGGTGAACCGCTTCTGGAAATACGCGGGGTGGGAAAGACCTATCGGATGGACAAGAGGGAGCTGCCGGTGCTGCGGGACATAACCCTCCGGGCAGAGGCGGGGGACTTCATCATCGTCATCGGCCACAGCGGCTGCGGCAAGAGTACCATGCTGCGGCTGATCGCCGGCCTGGAGCCTTGTGAGCGGGGGGAAATCCTCCTGCAGGGACGGCCGGTCAAGGGCCCTGATCCCGTCTGCGGCATGGTGTTCCAGGACAACCGTCTGCTTCCCTGGCTGCGGGTGCGGGATAATGTGGGCTTCGGCCTGTCGGGCCGTCCCCGCCGGGAACGGGAACGGATTGTGGAGGAGCATCTGGCCCTGGTGGGGCTGAATGCTTTCGCGGATGCCTATCCCGCTCAGCTGTCCGGCGGCATGGCACAGCGGGTGGCCATCGCCCGGGGGCTGGCAGCCAATCCCCGCCTGCTTCTGCTGGATGAGCCCTTTGGCGCGCTGGATGCGCTGACCCGGATCCAGCTCCAGCGAGAGGTGCGCCGTATCTGGCTGGAGCAGGGTACCACCATGATTCTGGTAACCCATGACATCGACGAGGCCGTCTATCTAGGACAGCGTGTAGCGGTTCTGACCGGAAGGCCGGGCGAAATCCGGGCCACGGTACCCATCGAACTGGAGGGGGAACGGGATCGGGGCTCCGGGGGCTTTTTGAAATATAAACAGTTGTTCATGAATCTTCTGCTGTGAAAGGAATGCGTGATGCCCATGAAAAGAACAATTATCTGGCGGCGGAGACTGGCCCTGACGGCGGCCGCGCTGCTGATCCTCCTCATCCCCGGCTGCGGGACCCATGCCGCTGGGGACACCTCAACCGAAAGCCCGAAGGTGACCTCCAAAAGCGAAGCGCTGAAAACGGTGCGCATTGGCGCCGTGGACGACAACGGCGTCCTCAACGACAATGCCCGTATTGCCCAGGCCAAGGGCTTTTTCGAGGAGGAGCTGAAGATTGCGGGCTACAAGCCGGAATACATCAGCTTCGGCTGGGGCGGCCAGCCCCTCAACGAGGCGCTGACGGCGGGGGAAATCGATGTCACCATGTCGGACAATATGAGCCAGCTGATTCTGCGGGCCTCCGGGGTGGATTTGGTCGCCATCGCTTCCATCAACTCCCGGATACAGAACGGCGTGGCGGTGCATGCCGATTCCGCTATCCGGTCCATGGCGGACATGGAGGGACGTAGAATCATCGTACCCACCGGCAGCACACCGGAGCTGTATTTCAACAATCTGGTCAGGCATTACGGACTGGATACGGACAAGATCGAGCGGATCAATACCGTGTCCGATATCGTGTCCGTCTTCGCCGCCAAAGAGGCGGACGCGGTGATATACGGGCTGTATACCGCCTATTACATGGAGGAATACGGTATGGGCAAGACCATCGAGGATACCTATGATCATCCCGAATGGACCTCCCAGAGCCTGGTATCCGGCCGGCGGACCTACTGGCTGGAGAATCCGGAGGCGGCCAAGGCCATCATCCGCGCTCTGGATCGGGCGCAGAAATACGCTGAGGAG
>CAKTXU010000304.1 GCA_934630995.1 uncultured Eubacteriales bacterium | reverse complement strand
CCGGCACGGCGGTCTACGCCTTCGATGTCGGGCAGACCGGCCTGTACACCCTGACGGTGCGGTATTATCCGGCGGCGGGCAGAAACGGCCGTATCGAACGGGAAATCCGTCTGGACGGTGAACCCCCGGCGGACGATGTGAGCTATTTTTCCCTGTCCAGGGTATGGAACACCGGCGAGGGCGTGCGCCACGACGCCGACGGCAACGATTTGCGCCCCGAGATGCGGGAGGCGTCCCGCTGGCTGGAGGCCGCCGTCCGCGATCCCTCCGGCTATATCACCGGACCTTTGGTGTTCTATCTTGAACGGGGCCGTCACACCCTGTCCCTGACCTCGGTTAAGGAGGAGGCGGCGTTCGACAGCTTTACCTTTCAGCCCTATCGGAAGCCCCCGGCCTATGAGGAGGCCCTGGCGGCCTGGCGGGAGGCCGGTTATACGGAGGCCGACGGGGAGGCCCTGTTCGAGCGGCAGGGGGAGGATGTCTGGGAGGTGTCGGACAGCAGCATCGTCCCTGTGAACGATCGCTCCTCCGCCGGGACCTATCCCCAGGATCCCGCCAGGCTGAAGCTCAATACCATCGGCGCCGATAAGTGGCAGGGCCAGGGGCAGTGGATCACCTGGAGGGTTCGGGCCGAGCGGAAGGGCCTCTACCGCATCGCCCTGCGGTATAAACAGGATCTGCTGTCGGGCATGTATGTCTGCCGATCGTTGGAAATTAACGGCACACAGCCGTTCCGGGAGGCGGACAGCCTGACCTTCGCCTATGGCCGCAAATGGGAGGTGGCCGCGCTGGGAGACGGGGACACCCCCTATCTGTTCCCTCTGGAGGAGGGGGATAACGAGATAACCATGTGGGTGTCGTTCGGGGATGTGGGGGACTATCTCCGCCAGGCGCAGGAGTGCCTGAAGGCGGTCAACACCATTTATAAGGATATTCTGATGGTGACCGGGGCGACCCCGGACACCCAGCGGGATTACGCCTTCGACAAAATCCTTCCCGGCACGATTGCCGCCATGGGCGAGCAGGCGGCCAAGCTGGAGGCCATTGCCGCGGTTTTCGAGGAGAAAGGCGGGGCCGCCGGCTCCTACACGGTGATTCTCCACAAGCTGGCCGGCCAGCTTGCCAGAATGCGGCAAAAGCCCGCCGGCATCGCGGCAAACTTCGATACCTTCAAGAGCAACATCGGCGCGCTGGGGGACTGGCTTCTCAGCGCCAGCTACCAGCCGCTGCAGATCGATCGCCTCTATCTGGCGGCGCCGGACGGCGGATTGCCCGGGGCGGAGGCGGGCTTTTTCAGCACCCTCGGCTATCATGTGATGAGCTTTGTCGCCAGCTTTTTCAACGATTATGATGCCGTCGGCTCCCTGCACGAGACGGACGGGAGCGGGGAGGAGATCAAGGTATGGCTGGCCACCGGCCGGGATCAGGTGCAGACCCTGCGCATGATGATCGACGACGGCTTCACGCCGGAAACCGGCGTCCGGGTATCCCTGCAGCTGGTGGCGGCCGGGGCCCTGATGCCCTCGGTGCTGGCGGGGATAGCCCCCGATGTGGCCATGTTCAACGCCGCGGGCGACCCGGTCAACTACGCCGTGCGCGGCGCGGTGGTCAACCTCTCGAAATTCGACGATCTCCAGGAGGTAACGGCGCGGTTTCATCCCAGCGCGATGGTGCCCTTCACCTACCGGGATTATGTCTGCGCCCTGCCGGAAACCCAGAGCTTTTCGATGTTTTTCTACCGGACCGATATCTTCAACGAGCTGGGGCTGACGGTGCCGGAAACCTGGGAAGATTTCAAGACGGTCATCAGCACCCTGCAGCAAAACGGCATGACCGCGGGAATGCCCTCCAGCCTCGCCGGCTATTCCCTGATGCTCTTCCAGCGAGGCGGCCGGATTTACAAGAACGCAGGAGCGGAAATCGATCTGGATTCCAGGGTGGCGATGCATACCCTGGAGGATTTCCTGGATTTCTTCACCACCTACGAGCTGCCGCTTGTCTACGATTTTGCCAACCGCTTCCGCATCGGCGAGATGCCCTGCGGCATCCAGGACTACACCATGTACAACCAGCTGATGGCCTTTGCCCCTGAAATCCGGGGCCTGTGGACGTTCGCCCCGGTGCCCGGCACGAGGCGGGAGGACGGCGGGGTGGACCACACCTCCCTGGCCGGGGGCACCGGCGTGATGATGATGAGCGGCACCAAGCATGAGCAGGCTGCCTGGAAATATATGAAGTGGTGGGTCGGCGCCGAGGCGCAGTCCCGGTATGCCAACGAGATGGAGGGGCTGCTGGGCCCGTCGGGCAAGCAGGCCAGCGCCAACCGGGAGGCGGTGGCGTCCATGTCCTGGGTAACCGCCGATTACGAGAGGATAGCGGCCCAGTGGGAAACCGTGCAGGCCATACCGGAGGTGCCCGGCAGCTATATCCTGGGGCGGTATTTTGATTTCGTACAGAACAAAATTTATTCCGGCGTCAGCAAAAAGACCTCCTCCATCCTGGGCTTTCGCAGCGATCCGGTGGAAATGCTGCTGGGCTACCGGAAGGAAATTAACCGGGAGCTTTCCAGGAAACAGGCGGAATTTGAGGAAACCAATTGAGGAAAGGAGCAGGGGGCGCCGCGGACGGCCGCCGCCGGTACACCGCTATGAGACATCCGCTGAAAAAGCATCCTCTGATAAAGCACCCGCCGGGGAAGGACGGGCACGCCCTGTTTTTCCCCGGAGAGACATGGGCGCGGATGAAGAAGAAAAAGCTCATGTATCTGTTTGTGCTGCCGTTCATGTCGCTGTTTTTCATTTTCACCGTGCTGCCGGTCCTGGCCTCCATGGCCCTGAGCCTGACCCAGTTCAACATGCTGTCCGCCCCCAGGTGGATCGGCTTTGACAATTATGTCCGGCTGTTTCTGCAGGATGAGTTTTTTCTTCTGGCGGTGCGCAACACCATCCTGTTTGCCGTCATCATCGGGCCGGGCGGATATCTGCTCTCCCTGCTGTTCGCGTGGATTATCAATGAGCTGGACGACCGGGTGCGGATGCTGGTGACTCTTATCCTGTACGCGCCCTCCATTTCCGGCAACGCCTTCCTGATTTGGAGCGTGTTCTTCAGCGGGGATTCCTACGGCTATTTCAACAGCATCCTGATGCGTATCGGGCTGCTGGAGGCGCCGGTGATCTGGCTCAAGGACGTGGATTACATCATCCCCTGCGTCATCGTCGTGTCCCTGTGGACGTCGCTGGGCACTAGCTTTCTGGCTTTTATCGCCGGCTTCAAGGGGATCGACCGCACCTATTACGAAGCGGGAGCGGTGGACGGCCTGCGCAACCGCTGGCAGGAGCTGTGGTATATCACCCTGCCGCTGATGAAGCCTCAGCTCCTCTTCGGTTCGGTGATGAGCATCACCTCCGCTTTCGGCATCGGGGACATGATAACGGCGCTGTGCGGCTATCCCACCACCGATTATGTGGCTCATACCATCATGAACCATCTGCAGGATTACGGCGGCGCCCGGTATGAAAT
>CAKTXU010000303.1 GCA_934630995.1 uncultured Eubacteriales bacterium | reverse complement strand
GTCCGATGTCAATCTACTCTTTGTCGCCCCCATTTCCCCGAAAAAGATTCTGCTCTACGGCCTGATGAAGCAGATGGGAGCCACTCTGCTGGTCTGCTTCTTTCTGCTGGCCTACGGCGGAATGGCGGTGGACAGGTTCGGCATTTCGATTCCCATGGCGCTCCTCCTGTTGCTGGGGCTGGCGGCTTCGCTTTTCTGCGCCCAGCTGCTCACCATGCTGATTTACAGCTTTGTCAACGGGAACAGGACCCGCATCCGGGCGGTCAAATACGCCCTGTATGCGCTGATCCTGGCGGTTATCGCCTATCTGGGCGTCACCCTCTACCGGGCGGGCCTTTCCCTGGAAAGCGTGGCGGCCGCCATTTCCTCCCCTGTGCTGGAATTCATCCCCCTGGTGGGCTGGATAAAGGGACTGCTCTTTGCCGTCATGGTTGGTGAGCCCCTGCGCGCCCTGCTTTTCGGCGGGCTGCTGGCCGCCGGAATCGGCCTGCTGCTCTTTCTCTTCATCCGGGTGGACGCCGACTATTACGAAGACGTGCTCCAGAACGCGGAAACCACCTATGCCGTCAAGGAAGCGGCCAAATCCGGAGATATTTCCGCCGCCATGAACATGCCCAACATGAAAATGCGGGTCAAGGACACCGGCCTGAACGGCGGCTGGGGTCCCAGCGCCTTCTTCTTCAAGCATCTGCGGGAAATCCGGCGGCGCAGCCGTCTCATCTTCCTCAGCGGCTCCTCCCTGATGCTGCTGGCCATCTGCGTCGTCATGAGCGTGATATTCAGCCGCATCAGCGACGACGGGGAGAGGATGCCCGCCAACATCGCCATGATGGTGGTGGCCATGATGGGCGTGTATTTCCAGTTTTTTCTCAGCGCCACCGGCGAGTGGAGCCGGGAGCTGACCCGCCCTTACCTTTTCCTGGTGCCGGCCAGCCCCTTCCTCAAGCTGCTGTTGGCCAGCCTTTCCAGCCTGCTCAAGCCCTTTGTGGAGGGCCTGCTGGTTTACGTCGTCTGTGCCGTCATCGTGGGCGCCGGGCCGTTGGTCACGGTATTCTGTCTGCTTCTCTATGTGACCTTCGGCTGGGTATTCACCGCCTCCAGCCTGTTGTCGGAGCGGCTGCTGGGACGGATGAGCAACCGCAGCCTCATCATGGTCGCCTACATGCTGCTGCTGCTTGTCCTGATCGCCCCCGGCATCATTCTGGGCGTTGTCCTGGGGGTGGCCGTCCCCGGTATCTCCAAGGTTTTCATGGCCCTGCCGGTCATCCTGTGGAATACCCTGCTGGCCCTGGGATGCTACGCGCTGTGCCGCAATACCCTCCACGATATGGAAGTTACCTGACGCTTCTGCTTGATGCTCCCGCCTATCCGGCGGGGGCATCAAGTGATCAATCCTTTGAAATGTGTTGAAAACAGCGCTTTCTTGTAGTAAGATAAAATGGTATATTGTCTAGAGAAATCAGGGCTGTAACGGTATGGATGCAAAGAACAGAAAATGCCATGGGCACATAAACAATACTATCCGTTTCTGCCTTCTGGGCGGTCTGGCGCTGATCGTCTTCGTTGCCGCCGGCCTCTTTCTTCTTCTGCGCAATCGTGAGCCGCAGGGGGACCCGTCCCCCTCATCCACGGTAAGCCCCTCCGTTTCTAATCAGACCACCGCATCCGCTGCGGGAGAAACGGTCGGCTGGTCGATTGCGGGGGGGAAGGCCTACTATCGCGGACCGGATTATCAGCTTTACACCGGGGAGCGGGAAATCGACGGCGTGTCCTACCATTTCCTGGACGACGGCTCGCTGGAGGAGGGTTGGCTGGCCATCGGGGCCGCCCGTTATCATGCCGCCGGCGGCGTCCTCTCCATGGGCTGGCAGACGATTGACGGCAATCGCTACTATTTCGGTTCCGACGGCGTGCTGGCCAGCAATACCACGGTGGACGGGGTGACGCTGGGCGAAGACGGCGCGGCCCTGCCCGCTGAAACGGAGGAAGGGGGGACGGGCGCTCCCGTCACAGCGCCGCCCACGACCACCACTGCGCCGGACACCCAGCCCACCGGAAACCTGTCGGAGAAGCTGGCGAAGCAGCTGGATCAAATTTTGGATAAATACGGCCGGACCCCGCAGAATATTTATGATTATGTCCACGACCATTATAAATACAAATACACGGCGGAAAAATCGCTGGAGGAAAATGCCCGGCATCTCCTCGATTACGGGACGGGAAGCTGCTACAATTTTGCGGCGCTGACCTATCTGCTGTTTCAGCGGGCCGGTTATGACGTCTACTACGTCACCGGGCTGGGCTGGCAGCACGGCACCTATCACTGCTGGATTCTCGCCAACTTCGACGGCGGCTGGTATTATGTGGATTCCCTGTATGTCCGTTCGGCCAAGCTCACCGCGGACCAGCTCGAGAAAATCGGCTATAAATGGGACAGGGACGCCTTTCCGTCGTGATGATATCCCGCTCACGAGGCGCCTGCCAAAAGCCTGCTTCCGCAATACGGCGAAAATGCAGTGAAGGAATACAAAGCTATGGTGTTCAGTTCTCTCAGCTTCCTCTTTTTGTTTTTTCCCCTCGTTTTCATCCTCTATATCGCCGTTCCCAACTGGACCTACCGGAACATTCTGCTGATTGTGGCCAGTCTCCTCTTCTATGCCTGGGGAGAACCGGTGTACGTCTTCCTGCTGCTGTCTTCCGTCGTGGCCAATTGGCTGCTGGCCCTGGCCATCTCCAAGCGGGCAACCGGCGGGAAAGCGCTGCTTGCCGCGGCTGTACTCCTGAACATCGGGCTGCTGGTGGTTTTCAAATACAGCGGCTTCCTGGTGGAAACGGTCAACGGCCTCTTTTCCCTGGCCCTGCCCGTACCCGCTGTCCGGCTGCCTATCGGCATCTCCTTTTTCACCTTTCAAACCCTGTCCTATGTCATCGATGTGTACCGGGACAAAACCTGCGTACAGAAGAGGCTGTCCCGTTTGCTGCTGTACATCTCCTTTTTTCCCCAGCTGATTGCGGGCCCCATCGTCAAATATCACGACATCCGGGAGCAATTGGAGGTTCGGGAACTTTCGCCCGATCGGATAGCGGAAGGGCTGCGCCGGTTTATCTGCGGCCTCGCGAAAAAGGTATTGATTTCCAACGCCATGGCGGTGGCGGCCGATTATGCCTTCGGGCTGCCCACCGGCTCCTTGACCGCCCTTACCGCCTGGGTGGGGGCCGTCTGTTATATGCTGCAGATTTATTTTGATTTCAGCGGCTACAGCGATATGGCCATCGGCCTGGGTCGGATGTTCGGCTTCGTATTCAAAGAAAATTTCCGTTATCCTTACGCGGCGGTGGGCATCAAGGATTTCTGGCGCCGCTGGCATATCTCCCTCTCCACCTGGTTCAAGGAATATCTGTATATCCCCTTGGGAGGCAACCGGCGGGGAAAGGCCCGGCTGTTTCTCAACCAGATGATCGTCTTTGCCGCCACCGGATTATGGCACGGCGCCAATCTGACCTTTTTGGTATGGGGCCTGTTCCACGGCCTTTTCCTCA
>CAKTXU010000302.1 GCA_934630995.1 uncultured Eubacteriales bacterium | reverse complement strand
TTGCCATCCTCAAGGAGACCCCGTCCCCCTTCTGCGTGCTGGATGAAATCGAGGCCGCGCTGGACGATGTCAACGTCGATCGTTATGCCTCCTATCTGCGGCGGATGTGTGACAACACACAGTTCATCGTCATCACCCACCGCCGGGGCACCATGGAGGAGGCCGACGTGCTTTACGGTGTCACCATGCAGGAGCGGGGCGTCACCAAGCTGCTGGAGCTGCGCGCCAGTGAAGTGGAGGAGCGCCTTAATATGAAGCTGGATCAGGAAGGATAATCCCTTCTTATGATAAGGGGGAAGACGGATGAGATTTTTGGAAATTGGAAAGCATAAGCATAATGAGAGCTTTTCCATCGGCATTATCGGGGGAGCCGACGGCCCCACGGCCGTTTACTGCAGCGACAGCGTCACCCGCTGGCTGCGGAAATGGTTGGCCCGTCTGGCCGCCGCCGCGGCTGCCGTGGCGGCTGTAGGCGGTCTCCTGCTGTTTTGGCATAGAAAAAAGGGGAATTGAGGGGGTGCCGGTATGGAGCCGTTGTTTGAGGCGGAGTATGTCATGACTGAGGCCGTGTATATCAAATTCAACCGCATCCACTTCCGCAGTCATGCGTTATTTCCGCTAAGTATATCCATGGGTTGTGTTCTCAGCGCGTTCAGCCTGCTGGGGATGGTCTCCGGCTATTATGGCGGGGAGGGTTTCACCCCCGCCGACTTCCTTGTCTATGGAGTGTTCTTCTTCCTGGGCGTCCTGTTGATTCTTCTTTCCTTCCGTCTGCCCGATGCCATGGCGAAAAGCGTGGCGCGGACAATGCGGGGGCGCATGGGACAGCCTCAGACAATCCGCTTTTTCCCCGGCGAATATGTCGAGTATACGCCCAGGGGAGAAGAGCACACCTCCTATACGCTGCTCTACAGGGTCGTGGAAACCGACCGGATGTTTCTGCTGTATCAGAGCAAGGTACAAGCCAATATCGTACTCAAGGCCTGTTTAACCCGGGGGACGCCCGAAGGGCTTACCGCCTTTCTACGCGGCGCTTGCCGAGCGCCCTATAAACGAATTTATATGTGAAGGACGGGAGGCCATGGAGCCGCTGTTTGAGGTCCGGAATGCGCTGACAGAGGACATGATGAGGGAGTTCCATCGGGCTCAACTTTCCCGCCGTCCCCTGCATTTTCTGGTTATCGTGGGCGGCATGCAGATAGCCGTGGGGGTTTTGAGAATTGTCTGGCTGCTCCTGCGGCAGGACTCTGCAGACGGGATTTCCCGGCTGCTGAACGCGCTGGCGCCGGGCCTTGTCTGGATATTGCCGGGTATTGCCTGGCTGGCGGTAACGGTTTATGTGCCGCGGGCAATGGTCAATAGACGGATCAGGGGACTGCGGGACGTCATGGCCGCCTCCTACGGCATCCGTTTCTATGCCGAAGACTTCGTACAGGAAGCCCCCGCGGGAGAGCTGCGGATTGCCTATCCGGCGCTGCGCAAAATCGTGGAAACCCGGAGTCTGCTTATGCTGTATCAGGAGGGGGAGGTCAGCATCGTCCAGAAGTCCGGCTTTACCCGGGGCACGCCGGAGAAGCTGCTGACCTATCTCCGCAGTGTCTGTCCGGCTCCCTATAAGCGGATGAATTGAGTATATGAAATAGGAGGCGGCCGTTATGGAACCTATTGCGGAAGTACAAAGCGTTTTCACGGAGGATTTGTATATAGAGTTCAATAAAGCACATCTGAAGCTGCTGCATTTGAACACGCGGCTTTGGACTTTGGTCGTTGTGCTGCTGGGAGGCGGTACCTTCATATTTGTCCTTGATTTGCTCACCAGTCGCGGGAAGGGATTCTCCTATTTAGGGACTGTGATTGCTTTTTGGATTTTGGGGGGCTTTCTCTGTCTTTTCAATGTTGTCTTCAATTCATCCATTCACAAACTTGGTGTGAAAAGTATGCTCAAATCCTCGGCAGGTCAGCTCGGCCTGCCCTTTACCCTCCGTTTCCTTCCCGCGGAATATATCGAATACACCCCCAGGGGAGAGCTGCATACCGCCTACTCCATGCTGTATAGGATCGTGGAAACCGACCGGCTCATTCTGCTGTACCAGAACAAGATGCAGGCCCATATCCTTGAAAAAGGCCGTTTTACCCGGGGCACGCCGGAGGAGCTTCTGACCTATCTCCGCAGCGTCTGTCCGGCTACCTATAAGCGGCTGCGCATGTAAAAAACAGAAGGAAGGATACCATGGGATTTTTCAGCAAAATCGGCGCGGGCCTCAAAAAGACCCGCGATTCCATCATGAACTCGGTTAACTCCATGCTTCACGCCTTTACGCGTATCGATGAGGAGCTCTTTGAGGAGCTGGAGGAAATCCTCATCATGGGCGACGTGGGCGCCGCTACGGCGGGACGGATCTGCGAGGAGCTCCGTAGACGGGTCAAGGAGGAGGGCGTCACCGATCCGGCGGCCATCAAGGGACTGCTGACCGAAACGGTGGCGGCAATGCTGCGGGGCGGACAAGAGCTCCGGCTGGAGACGCGGCCGTCGGTCATCCTGGTTATCGGGGTCAACGGCGTGGGCACAACCACCACCATCGCCAAGCTGGCCGCCCGTTTCAAGGCGGAGGGAAAAAAGGTGGTGCTGGGCGCGGCGGACACCTTCCGGGCCGCCGCCATCGAGCAGCTGGAAATCTGGGCCGAACGGGCGGGCGCGGAGATTGTCAAGCACTCCCAGGGCTCAGACCCGGCAGCCGTGGTATTCGACACGCTGGCCGCCGCCAAGGCCCGCCGCGCCGATGTGGTCATCTGCGACACCGCCGGCCGGCTGCACAATAAGAAAAATCTGATGGATGAGCTGGCCAAAATCGGCCGGATTATCGAGCGGGAGCTCCCTGAAGCGGACAAAGAGGTGTTGCTGGTGCTGGACGCCACCACCGGTCAGAACGCGGTCAATCAGGCCCGGGAATTCAAAAACGCCGCGGGTATCACCGGCATTGTGCTGACCAAGCTGGACGGCACTGCCCGGGGCGGGGTGGTTCTGGCCATCCGGGAGGACCTACAGGTGCCGGTGAAATTTATCGGCGTTGGCGAGGGCGTGGACGATCTGATGCCCTTTGACCCGGAGGAATTCGCCAGGGGACTGTTCGAGGAGATTTAACCGGCGCTGCCGGGAAGGATGAGTGTGATTTCCGTATGAAATTTGTCATCGCCACCCATAATCAAAAGAAATTGAAGGAGCTTTCCCGGATTCTGCTTCCCCTGGGGGTGGAGGCCGTAACAGCCGAGGATTTGGGGCTGACCCTGACCGAGGCGGAGGAGACGGGGACTACCTTTGAGGAAAACGCGTATCTCAAGGCAGCGCTGGCCTGCCGGGAGACGGGGCTGCCTGCCGTGGCGGACGATTCCGGCCTGATGGTGGACGCGCTGAACGGCGCGCCCGGCGTCTATTCCGCCCGTTATGCGGGGGAGGGTGCCTCCGACGCCGATCGCAACCGGAAGCTGCTACGGGAGTTGGAAGGGATACCGGCAGCGGAACGGACCGCCCGCTTCGTTTCCGCTGT
>CAKTXU010000301.1 GCA_934630995.1 uncultured Eubacteriales bacterium | reverse complement strand
CCCCCTGGAGGCTCAGCTTCACCACCCGGTTATTGCCGCTGTCCGCCACGAAAATGGCGTCGGAGGCGATATAAAAGGCCTTGGGTTGGTTCAGGGTGCCGAATTCTCCGCTCAGGGGGGCGAGCACCCGGGTACAGCGGTAGGTCAGCGGCGTGGGAATCCGCGTCGCGCCGTCGGTGTCCAGCACGTAATCGTACCGATCCAGAGCGGCCGCCGGCATCGTCAGACACAAGGCCAGCAGAAGAGCCGCCGCCAGCATCCCGCGCCAGTTCCGTTTTTTCATGTTGATGACCACGCCTTTCCTCATTGTCCGGCGGATGTCCCCCGGGGGACGGGAGATATCACTTGATACCCGAATGGGCCATGGTCGCGATGACCCGTTTTTGCATTAAGGTATAGATGAGCACTGTGGGCAGCGTCATCAAAAAGGTAGCCGCCGCCGTGGCTCCCGCGGTGGCCAGGCCCGCCGCCCCCGCGCCGCCGGAGATATTCTGCAGCGCCAGCGGCAGGGTCTTCAGCGCGTCCCGTGTGATGAAAACCAAGGGGGAGAAATAGTCGTTCCAGTTGGCCACGAAGGAGAACACCACCAGGGTCGCCCAGGCGGGCTTTAGATAGGGCATGACGATGTGCCAGAAAATCCTGCCCTCCCCCGCCCCGTCGATCCGCGCCGCCTCCAGCAGGGGATTGGGCAGCTGCTCCACGAACTGCTTGATGAGGAAGAAATTGAAAGGTACGGCCAGCTTGGGCAGAATGAGCGCCCAGTGGCTGTCCAGCAGGTTCATGGATTTGACGATGAGATAGTTGGGGATCTGGGTGACGTAAGGGGAAAACATCAGGGCCATCATCACCAGGGAGAAAAGGAGGTTGGAGCCCTTGGGATGATGCTTGACCAGGGAATAGGCCCCCATGCAGCTGACCAGCACCGTGCCGATCACGGTCGCCACCGCGATATACAGGCTGTTGAATACATAGCGCAGGAAGGGGACGGTATTGCTGTCCAGTGTCGCAAAGAGGCTGGTAAAGTTGTGAAACGTCGGTTTGCGCGCGAAAAAAGTAGGCGGGAACAAATACATCTCATCCAGCGGCTTGAAAGCTGTAGACACCACGTAAATCAGGGGCATGGCGGTGAACAGCACCAGCGCTATGAGAAACAAGTAGATGAGCATGGTCGGGATATGGAAGGTGAAGAGCTTTTTGCCTCCTATCCGTACCGTACGCCCCTTCACTGCTGCCATAGAATTCTTCCTTTCAAACTGTTCACACGGTCAATCGCTTGCGAAAATCCTGGTGACCAGCCGTCCCAGAAGGAAGGTGATGGCGAACAGGATAACGGCAATGGCCGAGGCGTACCCCATCTCAAACCGGGTGAAGGCGTAATCGTACAGGTGCGCCACCAGGGTGTGCGCCGCGTAGTTGGGGCTGGGCATACCGGCGAAGGACACCGCGATGTCGAAAACGCCGAAGGAGCCGACGATGGCGTTGATGGCCCCAAAGAGCAGCTGCGGCTTCATCTGGGGAAAGGTGATGTAAAACAGCTCCTGGAAGCGGTTTTTAATGCCGTCGATGGCCGCCGCCTCGTACATCTCCTTGTCCACCGTCTGAAAGCCGGCCAGGAAGGTCAGGAAGCCCGTGCCCATGCCCATCCATATGGAGATGAAGATGATGACCGGAAGGATGGTGCTCGCATCCAGATTCCATTTGATAGGCTCAGAGATGAGGCCTAGATTGTAAAGGAAATTGTTCACCAGGCCGTAGCGGTCGGCGGAGAAGAAATACAGCCAGACCACGCTGATAGCCACGCCGCTGGTGATGGAGGGGGCGTAAAACGCCAGGGAAAACAGATTGCGGCATTTTACCTGGTTGATGATCCAAGCCATGAAGAAGGAGGCGAAAAAGCTGATCGGCCCGGATATGCAGGAAAACACGAAGGTATTTTTCAAGGCGATGATAAACTCGTCGTCGTCCAGTATCAGCAGCTTATAGTTCGTAATCCCCACGAAGCCGGGATTTTCCAGCATATTGTAGTTGGTCAGGCTCAGGAAAATCGCATAAAGGACCGGCAGGATGACGAACAGGGTGAAGAGAAGAACGAACGGCAGAAGGAACAGGTACGCCATCGCGTTCTTTTTGATATACCGAAGGGCGGACATGCGGACACCTCCTACCGTAGCTTATACTGCTCCTGTTTGCGCTTGAGCTCCTTGTTGATGTCCTTGACGCCCTTTTCCAGGGCGGTGCGGAGCTCCACGCCGTTGACGACCGTGCTGTTCCAGGCGTTGCCGATGTGGCGGGAGGTGAAGTAGCTGCCCACCACCACCGGGACCTCCCGCATGTTGGAGAAGCTCTTTTCAATAACGGTCCGCTCCTCCTTGGTCCAGGAAAGGCTGCCGAAGGCCTCGATATTGGCCGACGGCCAGCGGGCCGCGATGCCCTGCTTGGCCTCGATATCGGCCGCGTAGGCCGACTGGCTCTCCGCGGAGGTCCACCATTTCAGGAACTGCCACGCCGCGTCCTTCTTGTCGGACTGCTCCATAATAATGCCGCATTCGGCGGAGTTCCCTCCCGTTGTGCGGTCAATGGTGCCGTCTGCCCGCCTGGTGCCGGGGATTTCCGCGATAGCCCACCGGCCCGCAAGTTCCGGCGCCGCGACGGTCAGGGTCATGTACATATTGAAATCGGCGATTCCCATGGGAACCTCGCCGCTTTTCATCCGGTTGAGGAAATTGAGGGTGGTGTCGAAGCCATAGACGGTGAACAGATCGCAGAAGGACTGAAAGGCCTGGAAAGCCTCCGGGGAATCCAACGCGGATTCCGTATACTCCTCATTGTAGTAGGTGCCGCCGTTCTGATAGAGAAACACCTCGAACATACCAGCCACCGACAGGATGGAGGACACGCTCTGCAGATAGAACTGCATGGAATTCTGGTTGAGCACCGGCAGCACCTTGTTCAGCAAATCGTCCCAGGTTTCGGGGATGGATATCCCCAGATTGGCGACGATGTCCTTGCGGTAGAACAGCGCCTTGAAATTGACGGTTTCCGGCAGGGCATAGGTGCCTCCACGGTATGAGAAGGGCACCAGGCTTTCGGCGTAAAACCGGCTTGCCGCCTCGTCGAAATCCTCAAACCGCCGCAGATCCGTCACCGCGTTGCGGATAGCGAACTCCCCCGGGGAGGAGGAGCTGACCCCCAGGCAAACGTCCGGGGCCGCACCGCCGGCAATGGCCAGCATCAGGGAGTTGACCGCCCCGGTGTTCAGCTGCCCCGTAGGCAGGACGTTGACATGAATGTCGATCCCGCTGGCGGGTGTAAAGCTGTTGTCCGACAGCTGCTTGAGGGTTTCGGCCCAGTCCTTGCCGCGGCCGATCCAGACCTCCAGCGTGGTGCCGGCCCCCCCGCGCCGCTGAGCGTCCCCACCGTGTTGTAATCCTTGACAAAGGAGGTGAAGAAGTTGACCAGCACCGTCTGCGCCACCTGGAAAAAGTTGGAGCGGTAATTCTTGACCGCCTGTCCGGGAGGAGTCAGCTCAATGTAGTCGATGGACAGGG
>CAKTXU010000300.1 GCA_934630995.1 uncultured Eubacteriales bacterium | reverse complement strand
GCCACATGGGTCTGGCGCTGTTCCATGGCCTCCTCCAGCTGGCCGGAAATGCGGCGCTCATAAAACTCCTTTTTCGGGGCACCTGCTACCGCCACCACGTGATCCCGGTCACAGATGAGTACCGGCTGCCCGCAGGCGCGGGACATCACGTCGGCGTACTGTCCCGCAAAAGGGGAGAGCTCCCCCACCGGAGAGTATTTTTTGAAAACCACCTCACCGTCGCTGTCGGTGAAAATCTCCAGCGGATCCCCTTCGCGAATGCGCATGGTTCGGCGGATTTCCTTCGGTATGACCACACGACCGAGGTCGTCGATTCTTCTGACAATGCCCGTTGCTTTCATGGTTTCTCCTCCGTCAACTATTAATTTTCCCGTCTATACTTTTCCCGTTAAACGCGGGATTACGTTTGCAAAAGTAGTCTCTGCAAGATGGGAAAATTTATACGGAGCATGCCTGCAAAAATTTGCAGGGAAACCGCCGTTTTCCTGTGGAAAAATCTGCTATTCCACTCTTCCATATTTTTTTTGATTGATTTGCCGGAACTCCTCAGCCAGCCCCCGCAGGATCTCCTTCTGCCTGCGGGTCAGCCCTTCCAAAGGCAGCGTATCCGCGGCCTCCACCTTCTTGTTCTCGTCCATAGCCTTTGCGCCACTCCCTTTCCTCCCACCAGTTTTCCCTTAGGAGAAGAGGCTTATGCGGTCTTTATCGTTCCTTCCACATCCGCAGGGTCTGCACCCTGTATTGCCGGAAAACCCTTGTGCAGACGGCAAACACCAGAAAATTGGCCGCCATCCCCGCGATGGCTCCATCCACGCCCCAGGGCCTTCCCAGGACATAATTCCAGGTGAGCGACACCGTGAGTCCCGCCAGCAGCGCATAGCGGAAGGCGCGTCCGTTGGATTTCACCCCCAGCAGGGCCGCCGCCAAGGGAACCAGTATCAACGGACACCAGAAGGAATAGGCCAGCACCAGGATATCGAAAATGTCCGGCAGGACAAAGGCCAGGACCACCGCCGACAGCCCGGTCGCCAGATTGACTCCCCGCAGCCAGCCAAGCTGCGCCTTATCTGACATATGGGGCCGCAGTGGCAGAACGGTGTCGCATACCAGGCTGACCGACGCGCCGTTGAGAAAGCCGTCGGCCGCCGACAGGATAATGGACACCATGGCCGCCATCACGATGCCCCGAATCCCCACGGGCAACACCGTCTGCACCAGCATCGGCATGGCGGAGGCCGCGTCGCCGGTCACATGGAGGGCGTAGGCGGTCAGGCCGATAAGGCCGGTGACAATGAAAAACGGAATGGAAAACAGGCCGCTGAGGATGGTGGCCCGAGCCGTCCCTTTGGGATTTTTTCCCACCAGCAGCCGCTGGGTATAGGGCGGGGCCAGCGCCTCGCCGAACATCATGGTCAGGAACATGGCGAAGAAGCCCGCGGCGGTGGTGCCGTTGAAGGGGTTGAAAAACTCCGGCGGCACCGCCTCCAGCACATTTTGCACGCCTCCGGCCTGCCGCAGCCCCATGAACAGCAGCAGCGGCATCCCGCCCGCGAGAAGGATAAACTGGAGCATATCGGCCACGATGACCGACTGCAGCCCGCCGAAGGTGGTATAGAGCAGCACAATCCCACAGCCGATGAGAATTCCCACATGCTCCTCGACCCCCAGCAGGACGTGGAAGACAAGGCCCATGGCCTCCATCTGGGCGCCCACCACGCCGGCGCAGCAGATGAAGGCGAAAAGCCCCGTCAGAAGCCGGGCGGAGCGGCCGTAAGCCCGCCCGATGATACCGCCCACCGTGCTTTCTCCCTGAAACCTGGCCACACCTGGCACCAAATATTTGCCGATGAAAATCATCGACAGGCTGAAGCCGAATAAGGTGAGGGTCGTGCCAATGCCTCTTTCAAAGGCCTGGGCAGCGTTACCTGAGGAATAGCCGCCTCCGACATAGGAGGCGGACAGGGTCGCGAAAATCACCAGGGTGCCGTATCGTCCGCCGGAGGCGGTAAAATCCCCCGCATTTTTGACGTTCCGTCCACCCCGCAGGCTCATACCCACCAACAGCGCGATATATAACAGCACAATCGCCGTATCCAGCCACATCGTCATCCCTCCCCCTTATCCTATGTCCACGCGGACACGGATATGCGGGAGGGCTTTTCCACAAAACGTGCGTTACGGCATTTGCAGGCGCTCCGCCATGGCGCCATGAGACGCCGCATACATCCTGCCAAAAAGGAGCTGACCTATACAAATATAAACGGGAATGGCGCGGTCTATATTTCATGACCCGAATTCCCGATTCCATAGTTCTTGTTTCTCAGGATAACCTCTTGGGCTTCCGGCCGAAGTACTACTGTCATTCAATAGTTGAAAAATAACATTTTTTATTTGTCATCCATAATTTATTGTGACATTTTGGCGGTATTCGCTTGTATTATTATGATTGGAGTGGTAATATAACGGCAAAGAGGTGAGAGCTTATGAAAAAGCGGCAGGTATATACCCCTGTTTTTTCCGATGTCATGGAGGACATGGAACGGTTTAACTGCAGTCCTGCATACAAAGACAGAGCAACCGGCATCACCTATTTGCCATCCGAGCGGGATCGGCAATCTGTCGAAGCCAGGATAGCTCTCGAAATAAAAAGGCAGCGGCATGGGATTATCATTTTTTGCGTTATAATACTAATTCTGAGCTTCTTTACCGCCCCTTTGGGCTATATCGGGTCGCTGATATACGCAGGAATAGTCCTCATCCTCTGCTGTATTTATCGCTTTATTATACGGGCTTGCCCCGTGCATAAGAAAGCCTTTCCATATATTCTCATCTTCCTCACAGGATTTTTTGTATATCTGATTCTGACCGCAGGGTCCAAAAAATATTATAGCATCTATGAGGAGGATATGTATCGCAACTGATGCATTCGCCCCGTACCGGGTCAGCGGCCGGCGGCCGTTTCGCCGGTAAAGCGCTGTAAGTCCCGTTCCTCCGAGGCCCCCTCCCGCCGCCTGGCCCGCTTGCTGAAGCGGGCTTTTTTTATTTTTCCCCTTGACAAACTGTTCTTTACACGTTATGATAACTGTGCTATCACTACTATCACACCAGTCAAAGGAGGAACGCCCTTGCTGGTCATCAACTACCGCAGTCAAATCGCCATTTATGAGCAGATCAAGACCCAGATTATGGAGCTCATCGCGGTGGGTGAGCTCAAGCCTCACCAGCAGCTGCCCTCCATCCGCTCCCTGGCGGCCGACCTGTCCCTGAATTTCAACACGGTGAAAAAAGCCTTCGGGGAGCTGGAAAGCGCCGGCGTCATCTATACCCTGGTGGGGCGGGGCTGCTTCGTCTCCGACAATGCGCTGGAAAATGAAAGCCTGCAGGCCAAGGCGCGGCAGGCGCTGCGGGAGGGGGCCCGGGCAGCCCGTTCCGTGGGGCTGAGCCGGGAGGAAGCGGCCCGTATTTTGGACGAAATCTATACCTCAGAAATAGAAGGGCGGGAAACAACCGATGCTGACCATTGACCATATCTCCAAGTCCTTCGACGGCACCGCGGCGCTGGAGGAC
>CAKTXU010000299.1 GCA_934630995.1 uncultured Eubacteriales bacterium | reverse complement strand
ATGTATTCCCGCTCAATTTGTATGGGAGGTATGATTGTGAAGATTTTGGAGGAAGGGCGGCCTTTGTGCCGCATCGTCCATGAGGAGGGGCCGGTTTATGCCTTCGCGGCGGCGGAGCTGGCGAAATACCTGCGGCTGATGTCCAAGGCGGTTTTTCCCATTGGGGACGGAGAGGGAGCCTGTGTGTACATCGGCAGTCTGGAGTGGTGCGCCGGACGGATGGGGACGATCCCCGCCGGGGAACGTCCGGTGGCCGACGGTTATGTGGTGGCGGCTGGTGAAAACGCGGCGATGCTGTCCGGCAACGAGCCCCGTTCCGCTCTGTACGCGGTCTATCACGCGCTGGAGGGCTGGGGCTGCGCCTGGCCTTTCCCCGGTATCGGCGGGGAAACGGTGCCCGCCGTCCGCGACGCGTCCCTGCCGGAGGGCTGGACCGTGGAATCCCCGTCTTTTGAAAAACGGGGAATCATGTACGGCGGTGATTGCGTCCCCCAGCGTGCTTTCGACGCACAGACGGAGGAAATCATCGATTGGATGGCGAAAAACCGCCTCAACTGCTATTTCCTCCATGTGGATGTGGAGCATCTCTTCCCGGCGGCTTATCAAGCCGCAGTCAACTCCGCCGTGGTCCGGCGGGGTATGCGTCTGGAACTGGGCGGCCATGGCTTTCAGAACCTTGTCCTGCCCCGGACACTGTACGATTCCCACCCGGAATGGTTCATTGAGAAGGGCGGCAAGCGGGTACGGGAGGGCAACTTCTGTATAACGGCGGCGGGGGTGGATGAGAGAGCCTACCAGGCCGTCCGGCGGCTGATGGAGGCTTACCCGCAGGCGCAGACTCTGCATCTGTATTACGACGACGTGCCTGGCGGCTCCTGGTGCACGTGCGAAGGCTGCCGCGATTTGACGGCCGCGCAGCAGGCCTATGCCGTCCATCGGGCGGTGGCGGAGCGGCTGAAACGGGAGGAATGTCCCGTCGAGCTGGCCTATTGCTGTTATCACGACACACTGGATACCCGGGATTTGCAGGAAGCGCCCCCGGAAAATTTGCTGCTGTTTATCGCGCCCCGGGAACGCTGCTACCGTCACGCCGTCGGAGAGGGCGATTGCCCGCGAAACGTGGGGTATGACGCCCGTATCGGGGAAACCGCCCGCCGCTGGCCGCAAAATGCCTATATGATGGAATATTACATGGATCTCATCCTCTTCTCCAATATGAAGACCGTGCTCCCTTCCACCATATCCGGCGATTTGAGGCGGTATTACGAGCAGGGGATGAGGAGCATTTCCAGTCTTGATTTCGGACCCTACAGCTGGTATGCTTACGATATCAATTATTTTGTCTATGCCCGCTGTGCGTGGGATGTGGAGGCGGACGCCGCCGCGCTGGTCAGGGAGGCGGCGGAATCGGTATATCCCGATCACGCGGTTGACATGGAGGGGTATTTCAGCGAGGCGGAGGAGGCAAGCGGGAGCTGGCTTTCCTTCTGCGGTTATACGGCTACCTTCGATATCCGGGACTGCTACACGGTCAAGGGACATGAGACGTTTTACCGGAAACATATTGGCCTGGTGGAACAGGCGCTGGAGCGCACCGAAGGATTGATCCGGCGCCTGACCACACTAATTGCAGAGGCGCATGGACAGGAAGCCCTCCGGCTCCAGCTCGAACGGGACGTCCAGGCGATCACCCGGGAAGAGCTGCTGGCGGTTTGGCACCGGCTCAAGGGTGTTTATGCATACCAGGTGAACAAGGAATTCCGGGCGGCTGAGGAGCATATCGAACGCACCCTGCGGCATAAGCGGCGGGAGGCGGCGCTGGTGCGCGCCCTTTCCCCGCTGACCGCGGGCTGCAGCGGGACGGGCGAGGAAAGCATTATGATACGGCACAACTGCTTCGATCAGAGCGATTGGACAAGGGCCCATTTAAAACAGATTGAAAAGGGCCTGGAGCATGGGCATACGGACAGCGAGCTGCAATGGAACGCGTGAATCCGCCGAAACGGTAAAAAGGGAGGAGAGAATAATGGTTGAAGGCGCACAATGGGTGCAGGCGGAGGAGGGGCAGGGGTCCCCTCTGTTCCGCCGGGAGTTCCGGCTGGGTTTTCGGCCCGTGTCCGCCCGCATGCGGATCTGCGGGCTCGGCTTTTTCGAACTGTATCTGAACGGGGAAAAGGTGAGCGAGGATGTGCTGGCGCCGGCCTGGACGGATTATGAGCCCCGTGAGATGAAAAATATGCTCTACCCCATCAACGACACCTTTTCCCATCGGATATATTATATGGAATACGAGGTGGGTGAGCATCTGCGGGAGGGGGCCAACGCCGTCGGCGTGTGGCTGGGCAACGGCTGGTATTGTCAGAACAGACGCGTCATCGAGGGGGATTTCCGCTACGGCCGCCCCAAGCTGCTGTTCGAGCTCACCGTCACCGGCCCGGCGGGCGAGGAGGCGCGGCTGCTCAGCGACACCGGCATGAAATGGCATCCCAGCGAAATCACCGCCACCAATATGTACTATGGCGAAACCCACGATCTGCGACGGCGGCTTACCGGTTTCAGCGAGGCGGGCTTTGACGACAGCGGCTGGAATCCTGTCGCTATGGCTGCGGAACCAAAGACGCGGCTGCTGCGGCAGGAGTGCCCGGCCGACCGGGTGATCCGGCGGCTTCGTCCCACTCTCGTATACGCCGAGGGGGACCGGCGGATTTTTGACTGCGGGGAGAACCTCTCCGGCTATGTGGTGCTGGAGGTGCCGGGGGATGAGGGAGCCGTTGTGACCGTCACCCACAGTGAGGAGCTGAACGCGGATAAGACCGCGCTGGATGTTTTCTCCGCCGGGGGACATTGCACGGCCTCAGATGGAGAGAGTCAAATTCAGACGGACACCTATATCTGCGGCAGCCGTCCGGCGCGGGTGCATCCCCGGTTCACCTGGTACGGTTTCCGCTTCTTTGAGGTGAAGGGGAAGGCCGAGGTCATCGAGGCGGCGGTGGTGCACGGCGATTTTCCGGTGACTTCCTCCTTCGCCTGCTCCGACGACTCCTTGAACTGGCTGTACGAGGCCTACCTGCGCTCACAGCTCACCAATATCCACTGCGGGGTGCCCTCCGACTGCCCGCACCGGGAACGGCTGGGGTACACGGGCGACGGGCAGGCCACGGCGGAGGCCGCCATGCTGACCCTGGATGTCCGGAAGCTCTATGAAAAATGGATGGAGGACATTGTGGACGGCCAGGACCCCGTCACCGGCCACGTCCAGCACACGGCCCCCTTCTATGGCGGAGGCGGCGGCCCCGGGGGCTGGGGAGGCGCGGTTTACCGCATTCCCACCCTGTATACCCGGATGTATGGCGATACGGCATTCCTGCGGCGGTACTACCCCGCCATGCGGCTGTGGCTGGAGTATATGGAGAGCCGCAGCGAAAACGGTCTGGTTGTCCGGGAAGAGGAGGGCGGCTGGTGTCTGGGAGACTGGACGGGGGATCATTGTCCTCCCGAAAACCCGATGATGCCTGAGCCTTATGTGAATACCTATTACTATATCCAGGGACTGCGGGCGGTCATGGAG
>CAKTXU010000298.1 GCA_934630995.1 uncultured Eubacteriales bacterium | reverse complement strand
CGCCCACGGGGGCGGATGACGGTTCACCTGACTCTCTGTGAAAGGAGGCGCGTTTATGTCGTGGATAAAGATTAGACGGTCCGGCCGGCGGCTGCGCCTCCTGCTGGGAACGGCGGTCCTCGCCTGCCTGATGACCGCCCTGCTGACCCGCTCGGGCGCCTGGCTGTACGACGCGTCGGATATCGATGTGGATTACACCGTGGCCCAGCTGCGGTTCGATTTGTCCTCGGATCACATGTACACCTATTACAGGGATAATCCGGCTTATCTCTCCCCCGACGGCGCCGCCGGCTTTTATAAAACGGTGGAGGCCCTCACCGTCCTGCAGGGGCAGGCCGACGACGGCACGCTGTCCATGGGGGACTATGAGGACGCGGTGATTCCCCTGCTGCGGCAGGCATATCCCGCAGCCTTCATCGATTCGCTGGTGTCGCTGCAGCAGCGGGCCGAGACGGGGACCCTGTCTCAGGAGCAATACAACGAGGAAACCAAGGCGCTGTACAATGCCTATACCGATAAAATCGAGTTCCCCTTTAAAATCAAGAGCATCGACTTCAATTATGTGGAGAGCGGGAGGAGCCTGCTGTATTATCAGGTGGCGGACATCCTCGCCCTCTACGGCGGCCGCTACGTGGTGCAGAGGAACGCCGACGGCGTGTCCTCCGCTACCCTGAATATCGGCGTCAAGCTCAAAGGCGGCACCACCTACCAGCAGCGCGCCCAGGACACGGTGGGCAACGTGACCGCCGAGCCCGCTCCCTATTACGATGAGAATTTCAACGATATGGTGATGCCCCTAAGCCTGCGGCTCGATAATACGGGCAACGCCAGTCTCTTCCTGTCCCTGGGGATGACGCTGGACGCCGATGCGGACAAGGGGATCCTTTGCATGGTCATGGCCAGAAGCTTCGACATGAACGCAGAGGATCCGCACTTCGCCGCCGGGGACTACCGCGCGATGATCGCCTATTTGCTGGAGGAGGGAACCGCCACCGGAAACGCGGCCTTTGACGATTTCCGGACGGCTTACGGCGGCTATACCACGGAAAAATGGCAGAACCTGACCGCCTCCCAGATGGCGGAGGCGCTGCGGGTGTGGAACGCCTGCGCCTTGAAAACCTATCGCGGGGAGACGGCGCCCTACAACATCAAGGTCAGCCAGAAGCTGGAGGGGGGAGCTTCCCACCAGGATATCCAGATGCTGTTCTGGGCAGATTATGAGGCCAACGCCGCCTATTATGCATCAATCGAGGGCGGTGACTGGGCCGGGGACGACGACTATCTGCTGATCAAGTACAATTTCCGCCTCAATATCAAGACCTCCCTGAAGGATCAAGATTTGAACAGCGGCAGCGTAGATTTCTCCCAATCCTACAACAAGGAAAAGGATTACGACAAATTCGCCGGTGTCTCCAATTTCGATGTGGAGGGCTACGCCTATTTCCTGCAGGACGACGGCTCGGAGCTCAACGCCCAAACCTACATAGCCGGCGGGTATATCCACTGTAACTATATCGACGAGACGGAGAAAAACCACATCAGCCGTTTTCGCTTCTCCGTGCGGTACCGGGGCTTTTCCCCCGCCTATCTGCGGGTGAGGCTCATCGAGCAGTGGACCAACAGCCAGGAGGAGGTGGAGGGGATCAACCAGCTCCGCTTTGCCAAGGCCTCCGGCTGGGTGGATAATCGGGCGAAGGATTTATTTTTCTATTCGGATAAGCTCTATTATTCCACCGATAAGGACGTGCTGATGACCTCCGGCAAGGCCAAGGTGGTGACCATTCCCGTCATCACCGGGCTGCAGGAGGATGTGCAGGAAACCGACCCCACTCTGAATACCAAGCGGGGGCTGACGCTGCGTCTTTCCCTGCTGGTGGAGGCGGTCCAGCCCAACCGGTTTGAGGAAATCTGGCATATCAATTCGATTCCCACCGTGGATGCGGAGGTGCTTCCGGGGGGCTGAAGCCTGTCAGGCGCTTCTGCTGTCCGTATCGCCGTGGAAAGACGGCTCCGCGGTCTTTCCCTGCGCGAAGGCCAGCGCCCTCTGTATAGCTAGAATACGCAACTGTCCCTCATCGGACAGCTGGACGAAGCTTTTCTGAAAGTCTTCGAGCTTTTCCTTTTCGTTCACAGTGAGGGCGCCTCCTCATATATCACTTTCTATGTGAGTATATTATCATAACTATGCGAGCATGTCAAGAGGAATTCCTAAATAATGCACTTGCTTTGTGAGTGGTTGTGTGCTATTGTAGGGTTCGTAGGAAAGGGGGCGCCCCCATGACCATCAATATGCGCATCCGGCAGGTCCGCCAGACATTGGGTTTGTCACAGGCAAAATTTGCGAAGGATATTTCAATATCCAATGGATATATTGCCGGCATTGAACTGGAAAAGAGGAAGGTCAACGATCGCATTGTGAAGCTGATATGCTCCGCCTATGGCGTGAACGAGGATTGGCTGAGAACGGGAGAAGGCGAGCTGTTTGACAGTGGCCCCGATGAGAGGGTCAAGCAGGCCATGGCGATATTTAAAGCGCTGAGACCGGAATTTCAGGACTATGTGCTGCGGCAGATTGACGCGCTGCTGGAACTGCAGAATAAGGTAAGTAAAAAGCCGTGACCCCATCCGCTGGGCCACGGCTCTGCTAATCTATGACAAAATCGCCCCCGGCGCGCAGGGCAATCCATTGACCTGCGCGTTTCGCCTGTATACCGTATGACAAGGAAGCAGACCGTCCGCATGGGCGGCCTGCTTCCTTATGTACAGAATGGTTTTTGAAGGGAAGAAAACTGGTAGTTCTTTCAGGATACACAGGAAAATGGGCATAGGAGATATTCCCGCAAGCGCTTCATAGCCATATCAAAGAATACTAAAATGACGGGATAAAATAGATACAGGCCAATACATCCGCAGAGCCCATTTCACAGACCGTCTTTTGGCGTTCACATCCTCCAAGCCGGAGACGCTCAGATACCTTGCCGCCGATGAGACTGAAAAGAATTCTTCCGGATAGAGGCATGCTCATGCCGGGATGAAATTCAACCAACAAAACGTAAAGCACACATGACGCAAAAACAGAGTAACACATTATGGACACGGCTTTTTAGCCATCATGGTCCCCCTCTTTCATTATGCGATGGAAAAATCTGCATACCGGGATTTTTTTATCACGAACTTACGGGATTTATAAAGAATTAATCCGGTCATTTCAAGTAGGCATGCTCCGCGCAGAGGCGGCGGTTTCCATCAGCAGCACGCGCCGCCGACGGCGTACCGCCAGATGTCTTTTTCCACGCAGACGTTCAGCCCGCAGCAGCCCGCCGGTTCCAGATGGTACCGGGTATAGAGATCCGCCAGCAGCTCCTTGACCCGGCGATAGAAATCGATATCCGGCGGCTCCATACTGCCCATAACCGGGCGTCCCATGGGCATCCATACCGAGGCCGAGGGGATGATTCCCCGCTGAGCGAGGGCGACCGCCCCCTCCCGGAGGCTGTCGAAGCCCTCCAGACCGATGATGAAATTGCTGAAAGCCTTCCCCGGCCCGAATCGGCGGGCGGTGTATTCC
>CAKTXU010000297.1 GCA_934630995.1 uncultured Eubacteriales bacterium | reverse complement strand
CTGCGACATCGTGCGGGTAGCTGTGCCCGACGCCTCCGCCGTCCGGCTGGTGGCCGCCCTCAAGGAGGCGGTATCGATTCCCGTGGTGGCGGATATCCACTTCGACTACAAGCTGGCGCTGGAATCAGCCGCCGCCGGGGTGGATAAGATCCGCCTCAATCCCGGCAACATCGGCGGGGATGACCGGGTGAAGGCGGTGGCCGACGCCTGCCGCCTGCGGGGTATCCCCATCCGCATCGGCGTTAACGCCGGGTCCCTTGAAAAGGATATCCTGGCCAGATACGGTCATCCTACGGCCGAGGCCCTGCGGGACAGCGCCCTGTATCACGCCTCCCTGCTGGAAAAGTTCGATTTTCACGATATCGTTCTGTCACTGAAATCCTCCGATGTGCCCACCATGGTCCGCGCCTATGAGCTGACGGCGGAGGCCTGCCGCTATCCCCTGCATCTGGGGGTGACGGAGGCGGGCACCGAGCGGATGGGACTCATCAAATCGGCGGCGGGTATCGGCTCCCTCCTGCTCCACGGTATCGGCGACACCATCCGGGTATCCCTGACAGCGGATCCCGTCCGGGAGGTGGCAGCCGGACTCGATCTGCTCCAGGCCCTGGGCCTGAGGCGGAACCGGCCCACTCTGGTATCCTGTCCCACCTGCGGGCGGACCAGCATCGATCTCATCCGCATCGCCTCCGAGGTGGAGGCGCGGCTGCGGGAGGTGGACAAGCCGCTGACCGTGGCGGTCATGGGCTGCGTGGTCAACGGCCCGGGAGAGGCCCGGGAGGCGGATATCGGCATCGCCGGGGGCAAGGGGAAGGCAGTCCTCTTCAAAAAAGGGGAAATTCTCCGCACGGTGGAGGAAGACCGCATCGTAGAGGAACTGATGGAGGAAATCGCGCGGATGTAAAGCGCGGGGGATTGGAAAGGAAAGGCGTGAAAGCATGAGCAAACCGACGTTTCTGGAACTGTTCGGCGGCTTTCTGGAGGACAGGGGACTGCTGGACCGCTTTGGCCCGGCCGAGGTGACGGCGGCGGAGCTGTCCCAGCAGAGCGGATGGATGAACCTATGCCTGCGGCTGGATCGCTTCGTCGAGTTCGCGGAGCTGACCGCTGCGGAAAAGGCGGTTGCCGCCGCCCTGTCCCTGTCCCGGGCCGAAATCTTTCCCGCCTATCCGGCGGACAGCCTGACGGAGGGATGCTTTCCCACCGTTGTCGAGCTGCTCCGGCGGCGCAACGCGGCGGTCAACGGCACCTTTGACGGGGCCCGGTGCCGTCTGGAGGCGGACAAAATGGTGGTGGAGCTCCAGCACGGCGGCCTCAATATCCTGCGGGCCACCAAAACAGACAAACAGCTGGAGGATCTGATCGCCCGGCTTTTCGGCCGCCGGCTTCCCCTGCACTTCGACGGGAAGATGGAGGTGGACATCGAGGGCGAGCATTACAAGGCCATGATGGCCGAGGCAGAGCGGGAAGCGGCCGCGGTCGCAGACGCAGCCGCCGAGGCTGCCAGGACGGCTTCTCCAGTCCCATCCCCGGCGTCGGGCGCGCCGGCCCCGACTCCTAAGCCGAAAAAGCCCCTGGACGCCGAGGTGCCGCCGGAGGACGGCCTTCCCGTCTATCTGGAAACGGCGCAGTCCCTGTTCGGCCCGCCCATCCGGGAACGTCCCCGTCCTCTCCGCTCCCTGGAGCCGGACGGCGGGGTGGTCACGGTCTGGGGGGAGGTTTTCGGCTACGAAACCCGCGCCTTCCGGGACGGGGTCAAGCTCCGCCACACCTTCAATATCACCGACCGAACCAATTCCGTCACCGTCACCCTCTGGACGGATCAGAACCGGGCCAGGGACAAGGAAAAGCGGGACGCTATGGCCGAGTTCAAGGACGGCATGTGCGTCCTCATCAACGGCATTTACGAGTTTGACGACTTCGCCAAGAACAATATCCTCAGCCCCAAATCCATGGCGGTGGTCGCCAAATACGAAAAACAGGACAAGGCGGAGGAAAAACGGGTGGAGCTGCATCTCCACTCCAAGATGTCCGCTATGGACGGCATCAGCAACGCCGAGGATATGATCCTGCGGGCCGCCTCCTGGGGACACAAGGCCATCGCCATCACCGATCACGGCGTGGCGCAGGCCTTTCCCGAGGCGATGAACGCCGCTTCCAAGGCCAAGAAAAAGGGCATGCCCATCAAAATTCTCTACGGGGTAGAGGCCTATTACATAAACGACAGCATCCCGGTGGTGGACGGCGCGGGCGACGAGAGCCTGGACGGCGATTTCATCGTCTTCGATACCGAAACCACCGGCCTCAGCAGCCAGAATGACCGGCTGACCGAAATAGGCGCGGTGCGGGTGAGAAACGGCGAGGTGCTGGAGGAATTCGACACCTTTGTCAATCCCGGCATCCCGATCCCGCCGAAAATCACGGAGCTGACCGGCATCAACGACGATATGGTCCGGGACGCTCCCCGGGAGAAGGAGGCGCTGGAGGCCTTCTACGCCTTCTGCGGGGGAACGACCGTCCTGGTGGCCCACAACGCGCCCTTCGACGCCTCCTTTGTCCGGGCGGCGGCGGGACGCAGCGGCCTGCCCTATCCCTTCACCACGGTAGACACGGTGACGATTTGCCGCGCCCTGTATCCCACCTTGAAAAACCATAAGCTGGACACGGTGGCCAATTACCTCAAGCTGCCCCCCTTTAACCATCATCGGGCCTGCGACGACGCCCGGGAGCTGGCCCTGATTTTTCAGCATCTGATCAAGGATATGAAGGAAAGCCGGGGGATCGAGGCGGTATCCGGCATCAACACGCTCCTGTCCGGGGTGGACACCCGCAAAGTCCGGCCCTATCATTTGATCATCCTGGCCAAGAACCTGACGGGGCTGAAAAATCTCTACAAGCTGATATCCTGGTCCCATCTTGAAAACTTCTATCGCAAGCCACGCATCACCAAGACGAAGCTAATGGAATGCCGGGAAGGCCTCATCATCGGCAGCGCCTGCGAGCAGGGCGAGCTGTTCCGCGCCATCGTGGACGGCAAGCCCTTCGGCGCCCTCTGCGATATGGCGAAATTCTATGATTATCTGGAGATCCAGCCCCTGGGCAACAACGCCTTTATGCTCCGGGAAGGCACCGCCAAGGACGAGGAGCAGCTGCGGGAATTCAACCGGACCATCGTCCGTCTGGGTGAGAAGCTGAACATTCCCGTCTGCGCCACCTGCGACGTCCATTTCATGGATCCGGAGGACGAGGCCTACCGCCGCATCCTCATGGCCGGCCAGGGCTTCACCGACGCCGACCAGCAGGCCCCTCTCTATCTGCGCACCACCGACGAAATGCTGAAGGAATTCGCCTATCTGGGACAGGAAAAGGCCTACGAGGTGGTTGTGACCAACACCAACCGCATCGCGGACATGGTGGAGAGCTTCCGTCCCATTCCCGACGGCACCTTCCCGCCCCACATCGACGGGGCCGACAAGGAGCTGCAGGAAATCACCTGGGGCCGTGCCAGGGAGATTTACGGGGACCCGGTGCCGGAGCTGGTTGCCAAGCGGCTGGACAGGGAGCTCACCTCCATCATCAAGCACGGGTTTGCCG
>CAKTXU010000296.1 GCA_934630995.1 uncultured Eubacteriales bacterium | reverse complement strand
TGGTGGACGCGGTCCGCTCCGGGGCCGCCATGGCGCCGGCGCCCGCCGCCGCGCCCGCGCCGGAACCGGCGCGGACAAGCGCCCCGCCCGCGGCCGCTCTCCGGGAAGCAGCGGAGGAGCTGCCACCCGAAGGGATGCCGCCGGAGGAGCCCTTTCCCGCCGCGGAGCCGGAGGCGGCGCCCGCCGAAGGGGAACAGCCCTTCGGGCGCTGGGCCGACGTGCTGGAGAACCTGGCCTCGTCCTGCCCGCCTCTTTACGGGGTGCTGGTGGGTTCCACCGCGGCGATGCGGGGGGATATGGTCCTCATCTGCACCGATAACGACATGTTCCGCACCCTGGTGACCCGGGACGGCAACAAGGCGGTGCTGGCGGGGGCTATCCGGGCCGTGACCGGCCGTCCCTGCCGCATCGGGGTCAAGCGCCCGGCCTCCGTGAAGGCGGCCGAAACGCCGGACGATCCCCTGTCGGCCTTCCTGCGCCGCAGCAGGGAGCTGGGCGTGGAGGTACAGGTCAAGGAATAACGGTTTATCAAGAACAGCGCAGATTATTGATAGAAAGCGTGGTCGTGAACAATGAAGGCGAGATTACCACAGGGATACGGCGGAGGCCCCGGCAACATGCAGAGCATGATAAAGCAGGCGCAGAAGATGCAGGAGGATATGGCCCGGGTGCAGGCGGAGCTTGACGCCAGGGAATACACCGCCACGGCCGGGGGCGGCGCCGTCACCGCCGTGGTGGACGGCAAGCATATGCTCAAAAGCCTGCAGATCAAGCCGGAGGTCGTGGATCCCGAGGATGTGGAAATGCTGGCGGATCTGGTGACGGCGGCGGTCAACGAGGCCGTCCGTCAGGCGGCGGATACCGCCGAGGCGGAAATGGGCAAGGTCACCGGCGGCATGAATATGCCGGGGATGTTCTGATATGGCCTGCGAGGTGGCGCCGCTGGCCCGGCTGGTCGAGCAGCTGGAGCGCCTGCCCGGCATCGGCCATAAATCGGCCCAGCGGCTGGCGTATCATCTGCTCGGCGTTTCCGACGCCGCGGCGGCGGATTTCGTGAACGCGGTGAAGGAAGCCAGGGAGAAAATCCATGAGTGCCGCGTCTGTCACAATCTGACGGATCAGGAGCTGTGCCCGGTCTGCCGCACGGCGGGAAGGGATCCGGCCCTGGTCTGCGTGGTGGAGGATCCCCGGGATGTGGCGGCCTTTGAGCGCACCCGGGAATATACGGGCACCTATCATGTCCTGCACGGCACCATTTCGCCCATGGACGGGGTGGGGCCGGAGCAGCTGCGGATAAAGCAGCTGCTGGCCCGTGTGGCCGAGGGGGAGATCCGGGAGGTCATCATGGCCACCAATCCCACCGTGGAGGGGGAGGCCACCGCCATGTATATCTCCAAGCTCCTCAAGCCCTTTGAGGTGAAGGTCACCCGCCTGGCCTACGGCATCCCGGTGGGCGGCGATTTGGAATATGCCGATGAGGTCACGCTGCGCCGCTCCCTGGAGGGACGCAACGAATTATAAACGCAGCATGGAAAAAGGGAAATAGGTACTCTGGAGAGGGAGGAACCGGCTATGGGGCATTTCATCCTGTATGTGCTGGCGACAACGCTTCCTTATCTGCTGGCTGTCGCGGCGCAGGCCGTTCTCTGCATTCTGGCCGTCAAGCGCGGCTGGCGGGGCTTCACCCGTCTGCTGCTGCCCGCCGCCCTGGCCGCGGCGGGGCTGGTGCTGTTTGTCCTTTGGCTGGTGCGGGAGCCCGGCTGGACGGCGGGGCATACCGCCGGGGAGAATGCCGTCACCCTGCTGGCCCGGCTTTTCATCCTGCTGCTGCCCGCCCTGCTGGCTTTGGCCGTGGCGGGGATAGCCCGGTTTCGCCCGGGCGGCGTCAAAGCGCTGCTGGTGCTGCTGATGGTGGGGCTCATCCCCTTCAGCGCGTCCATGCTGGACGGAGGCACGGTGACCCATTTCGCCTTGCTCTACCGCATCGATTTCCTCCACCGGCTCGAGGATACCCTGCCCGGCGGCTTCCGGACGGGAGCGGAGGTCCGGGTTTTCCCCTTCAATTGGATGGGGGACGATTGAACAAGCCGACTCTGAAAGCGAGGTGACGGCCGTGGCCGCCAAGGAAAACACCAAAACCATCGCCACCAATAAAAAGGCCTTCCACGACTATTTCGTCGAGGAAGCGATGGAGGCGGGCATTGAGCTGGGCGGCACCGAGGTCAAATCCCTCCGCCAGGGCGCGGTCAATCTCAAGGACGCCTGGTGCTCCATCGACGACGGCGAGGTCTGGGTCAAGGGGATGCATGTCAGCCCCTATGAGAAGGGCAATATTTTCAACCGGGAGCCTCTGCGTCCCCGCCGCCTGCTGCTGCACAAGCGGGAGATCCTCCGGCTGTTCGGCCTGATGAAGCAGCAGGGCTATACCCTCATCCCCCTGTCCCTGTATTTCAAGGGCTCGCTGGTCAAGGTGCAGCTCGGGCTCTGCCGGGGCAAAAAGCTCTATGACAAGCGGGAGGATGCCGCCCGGCGGGATATGAAGCGGGAGGCGGATCGCGCGCTGAAGGAGCGCAACGCTTAAGGGGGCGGGAACGCCTGTCGGGACAACGGCGCCGTCGGCTTGGCCGATGACGCCGCATTTCGTGGCGCCCTCTTGTTTGATGAAGGCGCGGAGCGTTTTACGGGGGTTGACGCCACGCTCTTATTTCCAGCTGTTTGCTTAGAGTCACCCATTGCCCCACTTCGTTAGGGTAAAACGCGGAGCGTTTTACGGGGGTTGACGCTACGCTTTTAACTCCAGTTAAATTTTTGGAGTCAACCCTTCGGCGCCGGTCGAATGTACATGGAATAGAGAAGTCTTTCCTGCGCTCAGGCCGCAAGGCGGCCTCTCAGCCTGTACGTGTCCGACTCTCTACCGGCCGCCCACGAAAACGGCTGTCGGGACGAAGTCCCTTCCTGCCGACTAGCGTCGGCAACGCCGTTTTCCCAAGTCAGGTGAGAAGCCGTTCCAATTCAGTGGGGGTAAACCATAAATCCCATGGGAAAAGCATCCCCTGGGGTCCAGGGGCCGCCAGGCGGCCTCTCAGCCTGTGCGCGTCCGGCCCTCTACCGGCCGCCCGCGAAAACGGCCAACGCCGTTTTCCCAAGATAGTGGTATGCTGTTCCATCCCAAGAGAGACCCAGGCTTGTTTCAGTCGTGATGCAAATACAGATACTCAATGAATTTATAGCACCGGAGCAGCACGGCCTCCGACCGGATATGCTCGAGCATGTCCGCGATTTTCTGCCGGTATTGCCGGGAGAGAGCCTCCGGCGCCGTGGCCACCTCATTTCCATCCGTCATACATGCCCTCTGCTTCTCCATATCCACGCCGCCCAGCTCCTTTCTCTCCTCAGCTTCCCGGTCATACACGGAAACGTGTGCTGCCGTATTCCCAGTATAAAACATATGTTCGGAGTTTGCAAGGTGAATTTTCGGTTTTCCGAATGGTTTTCATTTTTACGTTGCATTTTGTTTTGAGTATTTCGTTTTATGAACATTGAATTTGCTTTTATTCGGCTTAAGCGAGTAGAGGCCGAAGCGAAGCGAAGGCCT
>CAKTXU010000295.1 GCA_934630995.1 uncultured Eubacteriales bacterium | reverse complement strand
CCCCCAGGGCAGCGGCAACGGCGGCGGCCGCGGGCAGCTTCGCCGCCTCGGCATGGGCAAAACGGACCCAGCTTTCCCCGGCAAAGGCGACACAATCGCAGGAGGGAAATCTCCCGGCCACACGGGCGGCAACGGCCGGGTCTTCAAAATCGGCGCAGAGCTTATACACGTCCCGCCGCAGCGGGATATGGAAATCATGATGGACGCCATGGGCGTAATCCGGATGTTCCGCCGGGCCGGCGTAGCTCACATAATAGCCGGAGGGCGTCTGCACCGTCACGGCCCGGCAGGCGCCTTCCTCCAGGCAGGCGGCGGCCAGGGCATCCGCCGTGTCCGCCGGTATCCTCCTCTCATAGACGAGCTCCCCACCCTTGCGGGCCATCGCGCCGCCGCAGGAAATCACCGCGTCGGGACAGATCAAGCGGATAATCCTGGCCGCGGCGGCCTCCGACCTGGCGGTAGCCAAGGCCAGGCGGATCCCCCCCGTGCGGCAGCGCTCCAGCGTATCCAGCGTCCGGCCGGAAACCGTCTTGTTCCGCCGCAGAAGGGTGCCGTCCAAATCAATCAGCAGCAGGCGGATATCCATAGAACACCTCTCAAAAGCCTGGGGCCGCCGGAAATCCGGCGGCCCCAGGCAGGTTGCCGTTTACTCCATGCTGCGCATGGTGAGCCCGGTAATGAGCTTCGGATAAAAATAAGTGGATTTCTGGGGCATCTTCTCCCCTGCCGCGGCCACGTCGCGGATTTCCTCCACCCGGGTGGGATTGAGCAGGAAGCTGCACTGATAGGCCCCCGCGGCCACGTCGTCCAGCGCCTCCCGGCGGCTCCGGGTATAGGTGAGGCTCTTCTGATTGGCCATATCGGCCTTGTCGATACCCAGCAGACGCTCCAGCACCAGGGTGTGCAGAATGTTGACGTCCAGCTGACGGGAGGCCGGGGAGAGGCCGGGCAGGAGGGCATCCATCACCGCCGGATCCCGCAGGGTCAGCAGGACGGCGGCGTCTCCGCCCGCGTAAAACCCGAAGGCCTTTTTCCGTTCCTCATAGGCGTGCTCCAGTGCCTCGTCCAGGCTGTCCAGGGGGACACCGCGCAGAATATAGAAATATGGGGCGCAGCCGTCCAGCAGCTTTTCGGCGTCAAAGCCGGAAACGCCCCGCACCATCCGGTGGGTGGGGAAAACCACCAGGCCGGGATGGCTCATCTCCACCAGCATCATCATCACATAATCGGCGTCACCGGCTACGGGCGCCCCCTGCTCCCGCCGGTAATTGCGGTAATTCAGCGCCGTTTCATACCGGTGGTGGCCATCGGCGATATACAGTTTGGTCTCCGTGAAGCGGCGCACAATCGCGTCGATAATCCCTTCGTCGGTGATGGCCCACAGCCGGTGGGTCAGCCCCGCCTCGTCCACCATCTCGCTGACAGGCTGTTCCCTCGCGGCCAGCTGCAGGATATCCAGGGTTTCGCTCTCCCCGCCGTCGTCCATATAGAGGGAATAAATATCGCTGAAATTACAGCCGGTGGCCTTCATCAGGTTGAACCGATCGGCCTTGGCTTTGGAGAGGGTTTCCTCGTGGGGGAGGATAATCCCCTTTTCAAACTCCTCCAGCCGCACCTGGGCCACCAGACCGGCGACGCTGCGGCGTCCTCCCTCGGCGGAGCTTAAATCGCTCATCCCTTCCAAATCGAATTCGATCTCATAGACATAGAGGGCGGGAACGTCGTCCCGGCGCAGAATTCCTTCCCCGATCCAGTCCCGCAGGGTATCCCCCGCCGCGGCGTATGGGTCCTCCCCGTCCCGGGGAAGCTCCAGACGGATGATGTTGTGGGGGTTGCGCTTGAGATATGACAGCCGCTGCGATTCGTCGATGATGTCGTAGGGCGGGCAGGTCAGCTCCCGGATGGGGCCGGCCTTTTCGGTAAAGCGGAGCGCGCGGAAGGGGCGGATTTCAGCCATGGCTCGACAGTCCTTTCTGCGGGGGAGGGCGGGTTCACGCCGCCCTCTGTGAAAAATCACCTGCGGGCCATTTCGCATGGCCCCTGTTTCGCGCGGGAAACGCGCAGCCGTGTTTTTCCCCGTTCAACGTATTGTGGCTTCTATTTTACCTGTCCGTCCCCCATCCGTCAAGGGCGGAAGTAAAGGCCCACCCGTTCGGATTCATGAAATCTGAACGGGTGGGCAATGTCAATAGGTCAATAGATTTTGTCCAGGTCCTCGCCGGCAAGGTATTTTGCCAGCTGGGCGACGGCGCGGTCAACCGAGTCGGCGGAGACGCGGTAGGTCTCGCCGGTGCCCATGACGCAGTTATAGGAGCTGGCGGTGGCATAATAGATTTTGGCGGATATACCGGCGTCCCTTTCGTCCACAGGCACCAGTTCCACCTCCAGAATCGGGTCCCCGGCGGAATCCGTCTCCACGGGGCCGAGGCGCTTAATCGTCATCAGCCACTGGTAAAGGGTGCGGAAATTGGGGGTGCTGTAGGTTTTGTCCCCGACAGTGACCTTCATTTTGTCGTCGTTGCTGTCCGCGTCGGGGAAATGCTCCAACTGGAAAACGGTTTCGGCGCCGTTCGCCTTGACTATCACCTTATCCACAGTGGTGATGTCCTTCATGAACAGCTGATTGCCCGCCGCGTCGTCGTACTGGAGGGTCGCCCAGGGCACCGAGGAGGCGGAAACCAAATAGACCACCGGCACGTCGTCCACCATACAGTAGTAGTTTCCGTCGTTATTCTTGTTTCCCAGGGTCACCGTATGGGGGCGGACATTGTAATACTTGGTTTTATCCACTTCCTTGTCGTCCTCGTCCTTGACCTTTTCGGTGGTTTTCACCGCCAGATTCAGCTCCGCCACCGAGAAGGGATCGTCAAAGCCGTAGGTCTTCAGCTGCTCGGCGGTGGGATTGACCACCACCGCCTTGGAGGCGGACAGGGAGGTGAGGGCGGCATAGCTTTCCATGACATTGCTGTCGGTCATCCGCCGGTAGGGGGAGGTCAGCACAAACGGAGAGAAGGAAACGTCGGAGCCGTCGTCGGTGGTGGTGGCCCGGAAGGCAAAGGACTGGGCGTAGCTCCGACCGGACAGCTTCATATCCCGCAGGATCGCTTGGCCGGAATCATCGTCGCTCTCAACGGAGGGGGCGGAATACAGGGTGGTGCCGACATAGTTGAGAGAGCCTTGGGACACCGTGTTTCCGAAGGAGGTGGACACCATATAGACGGTGCTTTTCCCCTGCTCGCGGAAATAATAGCCCTCCTTGAGAGGCGTTTCATCTCCCAGCTCGAAGCTGTAGGTGGTATCATCGTGGTAGGTGACGGTCACAACCGCCCGGGGAGTATCAAAGCCATAACTGGAGGGATCCTCCGGGTCGTCGGCGATTTTTTTGCTGGCGGTGATGGCGGCCAGGTTGCTGGACAGGGTGTTGACCGCAGAGGAGGCGCCCACCGAGAGATCGGCGTACAAATCAATGACCAGGTCTTCCTCATCGTTCAGAATCAGGGAAAACTCCTCTCCGGCGTAAGCGGGCGTGGTGATTTCTCCGTCTTCGTCCTTTTCCTCTTCCCTGTCCCCGGTCTTGAGGACCGCCTTTTTGACCGGATGTTC
>CAKTXU010000294.1 GCA_934630995.1 uncultured Eubacteriales bacterium | reverse complement strand
GGGGGAATCGGCGGCGTTGATGGCGCCGAGGATCCGGCGGCCCTCAAAGGCGCGCTGGAATATCAGCTGCTCATTGGTCAGCACCAGGGTGCGGAAATCGCCGTGGCAGAGGGCGGCGTTTTCCCGGCGGGCTTTGGCCAGGGCGGCTATCCACCGGGTCAGCTCTGTCTCCGCCGGCGAATCGAAGCGGGGACGCAGGGCGTCGTCCCCCTCTTCCTTCCGCCCCTCGGCGCCCCATTCGCCGCCGTAGTATACGCAAGGGATACCCGGCATCGAGAACAACAATGCGTAAATCAATTTCAGGTGTTCGGGCCGCTGGAGCAGGCTGGCGATGCGGGTGACGTCGTGGTTGTCCACGAAATTGAACAGGTGCTTACCCTTATACAGCGTCCAACCCTCCGGGCCGAACTGGCGCAGGAGGGAATGGGCAATCTCAAACAGATTGCGGCTGTTGAAGCTGGAATACAGGCCTTTATAGCACTCATAGTTGGTGACGCTGTGGAGCATTTGGTCGTTGACCAGCTCGTTGTAATCCCCGTGAAGCATTTCGCCCACCAGGAAGAAGTCGGGCTTGAGCCCGTCGCAGAAGGCGCGGAGACGGCGGAGGAAATCCCGGTCCAGGCAGTAGGCCACGTCCAGCCGCAGCCCGTCGATATCGAACCGCTCCACCCATTCCCGGATGCGATCTAAGAGATGCCGCACCACCTCTTCGTTGCGCAGGTTGAGCTTCACCAGCTCGTAATGGCCCTCCCAGCCCTCGTACCACAGGCCGTCGTGATAGCCGTCGTCCCGGTTGAAATCCAGAAAGAACCAATCCCGGTAGGAAGATGCCTCCCGGTTGCGCAGCACGTCCTGGAAGGCCCAGAAGCCCCGGCCCACATGGTTGAACACCCCGTCCAGCACCACCCGGATGCCGGCCCCGTGCAGGGCTTTGCAGACGGTGGAAAAATCCTCGTTGGTCCCCAGCCTGCCGTCCAGCCTGCCGTAGTCCCGGGTGTCGTAGCCGTGCCGGTCGGCGTCGAAGACCGGACAGAAATAGACGGCGTCGGCGCCCAGGGCGCGGATATGGGGAATCCAATCCACGACCTTGCGGATTCGGGGGACTATCACGCCGTCGTTTTCCAAGGGGGCGCCGCAAAAGCCCAGGGGCGCTATCTGATAAAACACGCTTTCATAAGCCCACATATACGTTACCTCTTTCTGAGCAAGGGTTTTCATTTCATCGGCTGACCTCCAGTATACCGCAATCCGCGGAAAACTTGCAAGGGAGGGTAAAATTTGGCGTACCGCTTGTACACCGGCCCCAATCGATGCTATAATACTATATTGTGATACTATCGCCACTATATGGAATCGAGGAGATGCGGGATGCAATATCGTTCATTCGGCAAGACTGGGGAAACCGTTTCGGCTTTGGGCTTCGGCTGTATGCGCCTGCCCACCCGGGTGGGCGCCGGCGGGGAGGAAATCGACGAGGAGGAAGCCGTCCGGATGCTTCGTCACGCCATCGACCGGGGGCTCACCTATGTGGATACCGCCTTCATGTACCACGGCGGGGAAAGCGAGGTGCTGGTGGGCAAGGCCCTGCGGGACGGCTACCGGCAGAAAACCCTGCTGGCCACCAAATCCCCGTATTTCGGCTTTGAGAAGCCGGAGGATTTTGAGCGGCATCTGGATATCCAGCTGGAGCGGCTGCAGGTGGACTCCGTGGATTTTTATCTGCTCCACTCTGTCAGCCTGGATTCCTACAACCGGGTGGCCTTGCCCTTCCGCCTGCTGGATAAGCTGGAGAAGGCCCGGGCCGACGGGAAAATCCGCCATATCGGCTTTTCCTTCCACGACGATTATCCCGCCTTTCAGACCGTGGTTGACAGCTACGACGGCTGGGAATTCTGCCAAATCCAGCTGAATTATATCGACGTGGCCAATCAGGCGGGGCTGCGGGGATTGGAAAACGCCGCCTCCAAGGGGCTGGGCGTGGTCATTATGGAGCCGCTGCTGGGCGGGCGGCTGGCCAATCCCCCCGCCAATCTCCGCCGCGTCCTGCCCGCGGAGAAGCCTCCGGTGGAGACGGCCCTGGATTTTCTCTGGAACCGGCCGGAGGTGAGCCTCATCCTCAGCGGCATGAGCACCATGGAACAGGTGGAGCAGAATCTCCAGTACGCCTCCAACGCCTCGGCGGGGATGTTGTCCGAGGACGATTTGGCCGTGTATGCCCGGGCCAAGGAGGTATACGACACCATGGCGCGGGTCCCCTGCACCGGCTGCGCCTATTGCATGCCCTGCCCCTTCGGGGTGGATATTCCCGGCGTCTTCCGGGCGTACAACCAGTCGGTCCTGTCCATGGAGGAGGGCCGGGGGCAGTACGAGGCGCTGGAGGGCAGGGCCGACCTTTGCCGCGCCTGTCATAAGTGCGAGAAAATCTGTCCCCAGCATATTGAAATCAGCGGGCATATGCCCGACGTCGCGGCGCTGTTCGGCGCGTGACGCAGGAAGGACGATATCCCGATGAGCCTGAGCAAAAACAGCCCGGCGCGGCCGGCACTGAAACCCCTGCCCCGTTCGAGAACCCTGGCAATCGGCGGCCTGCTCATCGCCATGAGCGTGCTGCTGCCCTTCCTGTTCCATCTGGCGGGGGGAAGCGCTGCGGGCGGTATCTTTCTTCCCATGCATATCCCCGTGCTGCTGGGCGGCTTTTTCCTCGGGCCGGTCTGGGGCGCGGCGGTGGGCGTGGTGGCGCCGGTTCTCAATTTTTTGGTCTACGGCAGCATGCCGCCCCTCTGGCGGCTCCCTTTCATGGTGCTGGAGCTGGCCGCCTACGGGGGCTTCGCGGGGCTGTTTTATCGGCGGCTGCGGCTGCCCTCCCTGGTGAGCCTCGCGCTGTCCATGGCGGCCGGACGGCTGGTGTTTTTCCTCTCCCTGGCGGCGGCTATCCACCTGTTCGGTCTGACGCTGCCCCTGGGGCCGTCGGCCTGGCTGGCCCTGGCCGGCACGGTGATCACCGGCCTGCCCGGCATCGCCGTGCAGCTCGTTCTGATTCCGCTGTTGCTGCTGGCGCTGAAAAAGGGAGGGCTGCTTCGTGACGGATGACCTGAAAACAGCCTGCCGGCTGCTGCCCGGCCATACCTGCGTACTGGTGAAGGGGGACGCTGTCCGGATATCGGATAAGACCGGCATCCGCCCCCTGCTGGACTGGCTGGAGGAGGCGGGAGAGCCCTTGCGGGGCGCGTCCGTGGCGGACAAGGTCGTCGGCAAGGCGGCCGCCCTGCTGCTGGTGTACGGCGGGGCGGCGGCGCTGACCGCCGGCGTGGTCAGCGAACCCGCCGCCGCTGTCCTGCGGGCCGCAGGCATCCCTTTTGAAGCCGGACAGGTGACCGGCCGCATCGTCAACCGGGAGGGCACCGGCCTCTGCCCCATGGAGGAGCGGGTGATGGACACCGATTCCCCCGCCGAGGCCTACCGGCGGCTGAAAGCCGTTTTATCGAAATAAACGTATAAAAATGATTGAAAAGTGAAAGACTAAGGGTATTTATGAAATTTGAGGATTTGAAGCTGATGCCGCCGCTGCTGAAGGCGGTGCGGGAGGCGGGCTATACCGCGCCTTCCCCC
>CAKTXU010000293.1 GCA_934630995.1 uncultured Eubacteriales bacterium | reverse complement strand
TGATGATGGTGGTTGTCATCGTCTCCCTGTGGATGAGCGTGGGCACCAGCTTTCTGGCCTTTGTCGCCGGCTTTCAGGGGCTGGACAGGACGCTGTTCGAGGCGGGCGCCGTAGAGGGAATCAAGAACCGCTGGCAGGAGCTGTGGTACATCACCCTGCCCATGATGCGGCCCCAGCTGATGTTCGGCGCGGTCATGCAGATAAGCGGGGCCTTTTCGGTGGGGGCGGTGGCGGACGCCCTGGTCGGCTTCCCCAGCGTGGATTACGCCACCCACACCATCATGAACCATCTCATCGACTACGGCACCATCCGGTTCGAGCTCGGCTATGCCTCTGCCATCGCCACCGTTCTGTTCTGCATGACGGTGGGGACCAACGAGCTGGTCAACAAGCTGCTCAACAAGGTGGGTCAGTAAATGCGGACCGGGGGGTTGACTATGGAAAAAAGCATCCGGGCGGCCGACACGGGCAAACCAAAGCGCCGGCGCCTCCACTATTCCAAGGCGGGTCACGCCAACCGCTCCCTGGGCGGGAATCTCTGCATGGGCCTGTTCCTCGCTCTGATGGCTGTCTTTATGCTGTTTCCTCTTATCTATACCGTCTGCAACGCCTTCAAGCCTCTGAGCGAGCTGTTCCTGTTCCCACCCCGGTTTTTCGTCCGCAATCCCACCCTGCAGAACTTCATCGATTTGGGGAATCTGGCGGCCAGCTCGTGGGTGCCCTTCAGCCGGTACCTGTTCAACACCGTCTTTATCACGGCGGCGGGCACGGCGGGTCATATCGTGGTCTCCGCCCACGCGGCCTATGCCCTGGCCAACAACAAATTTGCGGGCTCACGGTTTATCTTTAAGCTCATCGTCCTTTCCCTGATGTTCTCGGCGGCGGTGACGGCGGTTCCCAGCTATCTCATTCTGACCCGGTTCGGCTGGATCGACAGCTATCTGGCGGTCATCGTCCCGGCCTTCAGCGGCAGCCTTGGTCTGTACCTGCTCATGCAGTTTATGGAGGGGGTGCACCCCTCCTTACTGGAATCCGCCCGGATGGACGGCGCGGGCGAGGTGCGGGTGCTCTGGCAGATCGTGATGCCTATCGTGCGCCCCGCCTGGCTGACCCTGATGATCCTGATGGTGCAGAATCTGTGGAACACCAACAGCACCTATATCTTTTCCGAGCAGCTCAAGCCGCTGACCAGCGCCCTTAATCAAATCGTGGCCGGCGGCATCGCCCGGGCGGGCACGGCCGGCGCGGCATCTCTTATCATGATGATCGTCCCCATCGGCGTGTTCGTCATCACCCAATCCAATGTCATTGAAACCATGGGCACCTCCGGCATGAAGGATTGACCCGGATCCCCTTTTTCACAAAGGCTTTACGGCCCGGAAAGGACATGGAGCACACGATGATTACTTTTCAAAAATCCTTTGCGGCCCTTCTTCTGACTGCGGCGGTTCTGTTACAGTCCCTGCCGGCGGGGGCCGCGCCCTATGAGAGCTACACCTATGAAAAGGACACGGGCGATCCCTTGCGGGCGCCCACGGCCATGGTGCCGGAGACGCGGATAAGCGGCGACACCTTTTCCCTGAACACCTTCAGCAACCCGGCCGACGCCGCGGTGGATGGAGACGGCAATGTCTATCTGCTGGATTCGGGGAACGGCCGGGTGGTCTGCCTGGATCCCGCCCTCACCTCTCTGCGCTACATCCTCACAGGGGAAGGGGACGACGCCGGCTTTGCCGACGCCCAGGGCCTCTTTGTGGGAAACGGGTATCTCTATATCGCGGATACCTCCCGGGGCCGGATACTGCGCTATCCCCTGCCGGAGAGCCAGGAGGAGGCGGATACCGTCCGGGCGGCGGTCATCGAGCCGAAAAACCTGCTCATCGAGGGGGATACGGGCTTCAAGCCCTCCAAGCTGGTAGCGGATAGTCAGGAACGCCTGTTCATCGTGGCCGAGGGGGTCTATGAGGGGCTGGTGGAGCTGGCGGCGGACGGCGAATTCCTCGCCTATGTCGGTGCCAACCGGGTCAAGGTTTCCCTCATCGACCAGATATGGCGGCTCTTTTCCACCAAAAAGCAGTGGGAGGCCAGCAATAAATTCATCCCCGTGGAATTCAGCAACCTCTGCATGGACAGCGAGGGCTTCCTCTTTACCACCGCCCGGGGGGATACCGGCGACGACAAAACCATCCGCCGCCTGAATCTGAGCGGCAGCGACGTTCTCCGCGCCGCCGACGAAGAGGCGGGGCTGGGGGACTGGAATCTCCCTTCAGGGACGGAAGCCACCTATTTCGGGGATGTGTCGGCCGGTCCCAACGGGATGTTTGCCGGGCTGGATCGGACCCGGGGGCGGGTCTTCGTCTATGACGCCCACTGCACCCTGCTTTTTGAATTCGGAGGACTCAGCAACCAGACCGGCACCTTCAGCAATCCCACGGCTCTCCTTTGGCTGCCCGACGGCCGGATGGCGGTGCTCGATCGGCTGTCCGCGGATTTGACGGTTTTCCGCCCCACCGCCTACGGGGAGCTGATCCTCTCCACCGTCGCCTACGAGGACGCAGGGGACTATACGGCTTCCGCGGAGGCTTACCGCCAAATACTCACCATGAACGCCAACAGCGAAATCGCCTATGTCGGCGTGGGCAAGCAGTACTTCCGGCAGGGAAACTATGAGGAAGCCATGGCCTATTTCAAGCTGGGCAACGATAGGGATTCCTATTCCAAGGCCTTCGCCCAGCACCGGAAGGAAACCCTGGGGGTGGTCATCCCAGGCATTATTGCCGCCGTCCTGGCGCTGGCGGTCATCTGCATGGCGGTGTCGATAGGTAGGAAAATCCGCCGGCTGCGGGAGAGCATCCGCAAAATCCGCGCCATGGGCAACCAGCAGGCAGGGAACGGGAATTGTGGAAAGGGTTGAGTCATTCAGATGGAATATGTCCGGCAATTGCGCTATTCCCTCTACACCATCTTCCACCCCTTCAAGGGCTTTTGGGAGATTAAATATGAGGCAAGGGGCGGCCTTGGAGCGTCGCTGACCTTTCTCGCCGTCTACATACTCACGCAGATTCTGCGGGGACAGCTGTCGGGCTATCTGTTCAACGAATACTATCCCGACATCGTCAACGCCTTTCTCATTATAATGCAGGCCCTGGCCCTCTTTTTCCTCTGGTGCCTGTCCAATTGGTGCCTGACCACCCTGATGGACGGGGAGGGAAGCTTCCGGAATATCGTCACCGCCGTGGGCTATTGCCTGTTTCCCCTCATCGCTGCCAACATCCTGGCGACGGTTCTGAGCAACATCCTGACCGTGGATGAGGGCACCTTTCTGACCTATATCGACGGGCTGGCCCTGCTGTGGTTCGCCCTGCTGCTGCTTTCGGCCACGGTGGTGGTCCACCAGTATTCCCTGGTGAAAACCATCGGGACCTCGCTGCTGACGGTGGCCGTGATGCTGATTCTGGTCTTCATCGGCCTGCTGTGCGTCAGTCTGGTCCAGCAGGTGGCGTCCTTCGCCGATGCCGTCTACAGAGAAATCGCCTACAGGGTCTAGCCGGATTACCAGCCGGCTTGGCAGGATACCGAGCCGCCGACAAGGAGGAAACGGGCTTGAGAAAGT
>CAKTXU010000292.1 GCA_934630995.1 uncultured Eubacteriales bacterium | reverse complement strand
GGCATCGGTCCGGGCTCCATCTGTACCACCCGTGTGGTAGCGGGTATCGGCGTGCCGCAAATCACCGCCATCTATGATGCGGCCTGTGTGGCGTCCTGCCGCGGAATTCCGGTCATCGCGGACGGCGGCATCAAGTTCTCCGGCGATATTGTCAAGGCCATTGCCGCCGGCGCGGACGTGGTGATGATAGGCTCCCTGGTGGCCGGCTGTGAGGAATCGCCCGGGGATTCGGAAATTTACCAGGGCCGCCAGTTTAAGGTATATCGGGGCATGGGCAGCCTCGGCGCCATGGCCCGGGGCAGCAAGGACAGGTATTTTCAGGAGGACAACAAGAAGCTGGTTCCCGAGGGCGTGGAGGGCCGGGTGCCCTATAAAGGCCTGCTCAGCGACACGGTGTATCAGCTGATGGGCGGCCTGCGGGCCGGAATGGGGTATTGCGGCTGCCCCACCATCGCGGATTTGCAGACCAATGGGCGGTTTGTCAAAATCACGGGAGCCGGCCTGAAGGAAAGCCATCCCCACGATATCGCCATCACGAAGGAAGCCCCCAACTATTCCTACAGCGTTTGACAGAAATATTCCAAAAAACGCTTCCGGTTACCCGGAAGCATTTTTTGCGGCTTTATATTTTACAAATAGTATTTATTCAAGTCATTATACGAAAAATTGGCCCTTTTTGTGGAAATGGAGCGAAGCCCGCGGAAGAAAATGGTTTTTCTGCAGCGGCAACAGGCCCGCGCCTTCCATGCACCGGGATATACGGCTAACTCTCAGCAGGAGGAAGAGGGGGCCGCCGCACGGCGGGAACCGGATGGGATTTTTCTTCCAGCCCGGCATCCGCATTCCTGGCGTCCACAGCGTTTTGACGAAATTCCGTCGGAGTCTGACCGCTGGCCGCGTGGAAAAACCTGCTGAAATTCTGGGAGGAGGACAGACCGATTCTGGAGGCGATTTGTCCGCCGTCCAGCTTGGTGAAACGAAGGTAATAGGCGGCCTCCTCAAATCGCCTTTTTTGCAGATAATCGTGAAAGGTAACGCCCAGCGTCTCCCGGAACATGGTTTCTATTTGGTTTTTATTGATCCGAAAGCAGGCATATAAGCTATCCAGCGTATGCCGCATGTCCAGATGGTTGTTGATATATTCCACCAGCCGCTTGAATTCATCGGTAAGGGCGGGACGGCGGACGGTTTCCGCCTCCTCCATATAGTAATGATGGAATATACGCTCCAGCAGGCTGATGATATCGATGAAATAAGAGCGGGCCCGGCAGGACCAATACCAATCCGCCTGATCCCTGAGATTTGCCTCCAGAATGCGGGCGGAGCGTTCCATTTTGTCCAGGGTATCCGGGCTCAGACGGAGTATCCCGTCTCCGGCGTCCTCGGACAGAAAGGGAGAGAGCTGGAAGAAGGCATGCTGCTCACAGAGCGCGCCGTAGTGCTTGTTGCGCAGCAGGGACAGCTTCATATTGACGTTCAGAAATTCCGGCCGGAAATCGACGGTATAGAAAAAGGGCTGCCTCTCCGACTGCAGCTGGACGCGTATGCGTTCGTCCAGACAGACGGCGGCGGGCGCTTCGATATAAAAGTTTTTCTCCTCCAGCTCCAGAATCAGACAGCCGTTTTTGAGGAGAAGGAAGGTGTAGTATTCCCGTGGTGCGATTTCAATGGAAAAGTGCGTCTCCCGGCGGATGCGCACCGGAATCCACTGGTTGTATTCACGGTTGTTCGGGGTGCCCTGGAACATAAATTGCCCTCCTCTTGCAACGCTTGGCCCCATTCTAACACGTTCCGGGACGGGAACGGAAGAGGGCTGTATGAAATTGAACCGTTTGGAAACGAAATTGAGCCGATTGGATACGCAGTCAAGTGTGCTTCAATCATTTCGCCCGATTGGAAACAGTTTCGTGCCGCTTTGAAACCATCTTCCCCGCCTTTCTTGATAAGATGAAATTGCAGCCGTTCCTGTTGGAACGGCAAAATTGAAAGGCGGGATATCGAGATGAAAACCCAAAAATACACGCGGATATTGGCGGTCCTCCTGTGCTTTCCCCTGCTTGCGGGCTGTGCGCCCAAAGATCCGGAGGAGATTTTTACCAAAGCCGTCACCTTGACGGAGCGGCAGATAGCCGAGAGAGGGCATCTCCAGGAGACTTCCGCCATCCATATGGCCAATGTCCGTACCTACGAAAACCAGGATGGCACCCAAACCATGTATATGTATTCCGCACCCGTTTCCGATGCTCTCACGTTGAACGAGAGGACGAGCAGCTACATGTGCGCCGGAGCGTCTATCGTCAAAACGATCCCGAAGGTCTGGTGCGGGGAAGAGGGGATGAGGATCCGGGCAAGCAATACGTACGCGACCATCTTTCCGGACGGAGGGGACAGCGCCACGGCGGAACTCCGGAACACCACAAATGTTTTCGGCGAGAAAAAAGAGGCGATCGCTTATCCCGACGCTTTCGGTGAAGGAGTGGACTTGCTGGTCTATCCCACGCTTTTCGGACTCAATCTGGAAATTGTTTTACCTCAAAAACCGGATAGCAATACCTTCCGGTTGAAGGTACGCCTTCCCGGACTCATTCCAGACACCGGCTCTCCGGATTATATTCTGTTTCGTACTGCCTTGGAGGACGGCAATGTCCAGTCGCTGCTCTATACCCCGCTGGCCGGAGACAAGAAGGGGCGGTGGAGCTATAACAATCAAGTCAGGCTGACGGACAAGGACCCCGTGACCAATACCTACACTGTGGAATACACCGTCGATGAGGAATTCCTGAACGGAAAGGATACCCGTTATCCCGTGACGCTCAATCAATCGGTTCACCTGTATACAGCCAAGCAGCCGGATACCTCCGCCTATTCGGAAACCGGCGACGAAGCGGGGCATTATCTTTCTCCGTATATGCTCCTTGGGGACAGCACCATCAAAGGAGAGGGCTGGACCTATGTGCGGTTTGAAACCCTGGATGCCTTGCAGATTGACCCCTCCAAGGTGAAATCCGCGACCTACATCGTACATAATCTTTTCGATTCATCCAGGGAGGCGTTTGTGAGCGCTTATGCCGTCACTGCCGACTGGTGCAGCATCAATACCCGCTGGTTTAACCGGCCGACCTTCGATGAGAAGCCTTTGGCCACCGCCAAGGTGAAGAAGCGTGGGGATGTACAGCTGGACGTGACGGCGCTGTTTAAAGAGATGCTGCGCAACAAGGGACGGGAAAACGCCAAATACTCGGTGCGCAACGGCTTTCTCATCCGCTGCGACACCCCGGGAAGCAATCTGCTTTTTGCCTCCGGCGACAGCGGCTTGTATTCACCGCTGCTCCAGATCGTGCTGGAGAGCTGATTGACGGTAATAGGAAGGGAGAATACCCATGAATATATAAAAATGCCACAAATATGAGGCAAATAAGGAAGAAGAAGTATTTACAACATTGGGAGAATCTGGTAAACTAAGAAAGGAAGAAAGAAATGAAGCCACGGGCGAGGAGGAGCCTTCAGGCCCGGTAGGGCGTCATGGCTACCGTGCGGAGGTCATCGAACCGTACGAGCTATCAGCCGTGCGTGACGGTGGAATATACCAATACCTACATCGCCTCGGCGCCGGGTGTCACC
>CAKTXU010000291.1 GCA_934630995.1 uncultured Eubacteriales bacterium | reverse complement strand
TCCCGTCCCCGGCCGCGGGATGTGCCTTCATCGGGTCAATGGGCGTTATCTGTCAGCCGCGGACGCCCCTCCTGCGCCGGAAGAGAAGGAGGGCCGCGCCGGACAGGCAGAGCGCCGCCAATCCGAAGGGCAGGACGCTGCTCTCGCCGGTGCCGGGAGAGGTGCTGTCGGCGTGGGCAATCCGCAGGTCATCCAGATAGACGACGACATTGCCGTCGGTCCAGGAGCTCAGAGAAATATAGCCAACCTCGTTCATCAGAGTCTCGCCCTCGTATGTGGCTTTCCGGGCGCCGTCCAGATACAGCTCCGCCTTGTTCCCCTTGACCACCAGCTTGAGCTGGGTCCATTTGTCGGCCTGCATCGCGAAATCCAGATAATCGCTGGTGTTTTGACCGTCCTTGAGAACGCCTAGCTTGCATTTCCAGTCGGACAGCTCGGCGGAAAGGGAACCCTCGTCGCTTGCGGCGGGGCGGCGCGCACCGAAGGAAAAATTCCCGGAGCCGCTGGTTTCCGAGCTCCACAGGATTTTGGCGGTGAGCACGAAGTCGTCGTAGTCGTTCGCCAGAGTTTTCACCACGCCCCAATTATCGGCTGCGGCATGGAACTTCAGCACCTTGTTGGAGGCGTTTTGGGGATCCGCCGCGATGGAGAGCAGGGGGCTGTCCATGTCAAAGGCCTTGCCCGCATCGCTGCCCTCAAAGTCGTCGAAGATTTCCGTGAATTTGTGCTCCTCCGGTTCCTTGTCGTCGTCCTTCTCTTCATTGACAATCCGGAGATCGTCCAGATAGGCGACGATGTTATCGTCGGTCCAGGAGCTCAACGCAATGGCGCCTGTCTCATTCATCAAAACCTCGCCCTCGTATTTCGCCTTGAGGACGCCGTCGAAATACAGCGCGGCCTGATTGCCGTCCACCACCAGCTTCACCACGGTCCATTTGTCCTTTTGTAAGGCAAAGTCCAGATACTCGCTGGTGTTTTGACCGTCCTTGAGAACGCCGAACTTGCATTTCCAGTCGGACAGCTCGGCGGCCAGGGCCCCTTCGTCGCCCTCGGCGGGACGACGCGCGCCCAAAGAGAAATTGCCGCTGCCGCTGCACTCGGAGCTCAACAGCACCTTGACGGTCATCACAAAATTGTCGTAGTTGGCAGCCTTGGTCGCGGCCGCTCCCCAGTTGGACCCAGTGGCATGGAATTTCAGCACCTTGTTGGAGGCGTTTTGGGGATCCGCCGCGATGGACAGCAGATTCTTGCCGTCGTCGAAAAGATTCAGGTCGGCGTCGTCCTCAAAGTCCGCCTCCACCTCGGTAAAGGGCAGCTTACGGAATTTCGCCGTCAGGGCGATGTCGGCCGTGGGCGTGAAGGTGTATGCCGCCTCAGTAGAAACCTCATTTCCGGCGGCATCCACCCAGCTCACAAACTCCGAGCCTTCCTTGGCCGCGGCCTTGACGGTGACGGACTGTCCCCGGATGACGTTTCCGCCGCCGGTCACGGTGCCGCGGGTTTCCGGATCCGCCTTGACGGTGACGGCATAGGCGGCCTCTCCGGTGAAAACAGCCTTCAGGGTGATGTCGGCTATGGGCGCGAAGGTGTATGCCGCCTCGGTGGAAACCTCCGTGCCGGCGGCGTCCACCCAGTTGACAAAGCGGTAGCCCTCTTTGGCCACGGCCCTGACGGTGACTTGATCCGCTGTGGTGAATTCGCCGCCGCCGGTCACGGTGCCCATCGCCTCGTTGTCGGAGACGGCCGTCACGGTGAAGGGCAGGCCGTACAGCTTCACATCGTCAATCAGGTAGGAGCAGTTCCAGCCCGCGAACACGATAGGCTTCTCCGCCGGTGTCAGGCCGTCCTTCTCCATAATCTTGCTGCCGTTCAGATAGATGGTCACCGTTTCCCCGATAACGGCGATTCTCACGGTGCTCAGCTGCGCGCCCATGGCCGGGCCGTCCACAGTCGCCCCGCCGCTGAGGGCGTATTGATTTCCCTCGTCGGACAAGCAGGATTTCCAGCCCGTGTTGAACCAGAAATTGAAGCCGCCGAAGAGGATCTGGGCGGTGCCGCCTGAGCCGCTCCGCTCCGGATCGTCGCTCAAAATACGGGTTTTGAATTCCAGCACGAAATTTTCATGGGAAGCCGCGGTGGAAACGCGCGAATCGCCCAGGCCGGACCAGAGAAGGACCTTGTTGTCCGCCTTGGACTCGGCGCCGGACGTGGTCACCCGCTCGGCGTCCCCGGCGTTCTCGAAGCCGTTGACATACAGATCGGCCACCGGAGTGGCCACAAAGGCGGCCGTCTCAAAGCTGCAGGAGGAGGCCGCGAATTCCACGTCGGTGCGGGTCAACGAGGCGGGCCCTAGCTGCTCCTTGCTGATCCGGTATTGATCGCCGCCCACCTGCAGCTCGGCCAGACCGCCGTTCAGGGTGATGCCGACGGGCGTCCAATCCGCCGTGTCAAAGCCCTTGCTCCAGTTGATATGGTTCACATCCTCCGCATCGGACAGGGATAGACCGGTGTAGGTCTTTTTCAATTCCGCGGAGAAGATGTTCCCCTGCGCGGTTTTGCCGAGCAAGACGGCTAAGCCGTGCCAGCCCTGATCGCTTTCGGGGGGATAGGATACCTTTGTCAGGAAATCCAGGCGGTAATTGTCCCCCAGTGCCTCCTGATCGATCCAGGTCCGCCAGTTGTGTTCCTCGTCGGGCGCGTTCAGCGCGCAGGTCAGGATATTCCTCACCCGGATATCGTCCACCGCAAAGTCGGTATTGGCCCCGCTGATGGTGATGGGGCAGGCCTTCCCGTTATCCTCCAGGGCGGAGGTGAACACCTGGGTGCCGCCGGCGACACAGTCGCCGGTGACGGTGATGGTCAGCGGGTTCTCATAGACGATCATGCCGATATCCAGCCATTCGTTCACCCATTTGCGGGCCTCCTCGGTCCAGGCGCCGTTCCAGGCGGCTCCCTCGTTGCCGATGAAGCCATAGGAGATTTTGGCGGCGATGCCGTCCCGTACGGTGACCATGGGGCCTTCCCAGCCCTGGTTGCCGCCGAAATCGAATTTCAGCTTGAAGGTCAGATAGTAATTCTTCTGCGCCGCCAAATCCAGGGTAAGGGAATCGTTCTTGCCGGTGCTGACAAAATAGGTGTTTTCGTTGGCCACTCTGAAGCTGTCGCTCAGCCCCGTAAAGCCTTTGCCGTCGGTTTCAAAGTCGTTGGACAGCACCAGGTTGTTGAAATCAGCTTCCGTTTTTCCGGCCGCGCCTGCGAAGAAGCCGGGGAGAGTCAGGCTGGTGGTTAGGATCGCCGCCGTGGACACGATGCCCAGCAGTTTTTTTCCCAGTTTCATGATCTTGCTCCTTTCAAATATTGTATTTTGCACAGTATCGAAAGCTCCCGATTCCGGCAGTTATTTACTTCTGCTTTTTCCCGATAGATTCCTGCTTTCCCGTCCCCTCCTCCGCTGACGGGAGGCCGCCGGGGAAGCCTTTCACGATACGTGTTACCCACTCAGCGGTTCTTATCCGAGGGATGCGGCAAGCCGGGCAGCCACCTCGTCCACCAGCGCCTGCTGGGCCTCCTGGATCGATTTCATCGCGGAGGTCGTGGTCGCCGAGCCGGTGCGGACGCTGTCGAA
>CAKTXU010000290.1 GCA_934630995.1 uncultured Eubacteriales bacterium | reverse complement strand
GTGTACAGCCGGGCGGGATCCACCGGCCCGCTGTGGACGCCCAGGGTCAGCAGAACCTCCTTGAGGGCGGACACGTCGCCGCCCGCCACCGCCTTCACGGCCTTTTTCAGCTGCTCCTGATCCCGGGGGGTCAGCCGGCCCATCATCCCCAGATCCAGCCAGACGATTTTCCCGTCCCGGATCCGCAGGTTGCCCGGATGGGGATCGGCGTGGAAAAAGGCGTCCTCCAAAATCTGCTTGACATAGTTCTCCGCCAGCTTTTCCCCGATTTCCCGCCGGTCGTAGCCCGCCTTCTCCAGGGCCGCTGCGGCGTCGATGGGAATCCCCCGGATATGCTCCATCATCAGCACCCGGGAGGTGGAATGCCTGCGGATAATCCGGGGACAGGCGACATAGTTGATGTCCTCGTTGTTTTTCCGGAATTCCTCCGCGTTGGCGGCCTCCAGCAGAAAATCCATCTCCTGCTGGGCCGCGGCCCACATCTCGTCCAGCACCATCCGGAAATCGATGACCTCTCCCGCCGCGCCGGAGGCCTTGAGGATACCCGCCGCCCGCCGCAGCAGCACGATGTCCCGGGACATGGTGTCCCGGATACCCGGGCGCTGGACCTTGACCACCACCGGGGTACCGTCCTTCAGCACAGCGGCGTGGACCTGGGCGATGGAGGCGCTGCCCAGCGGCGTCTCCTGCATGGAAGCGAAAACCGCCTTGAGCGGCGCCCCGTATTCCTCCTCCAGCACCTGCCGTACCGCGCTGAAGGGCAGGGGGGCCACGTCGGCCCGCAGCTTCCGCAGCTCCAGGCAATAGGCGGCCGGAAGCATATCCTGCCGCATGGACAGGATCTGCCCCAGCTTGACGAAGGTGGGGCCCAGCTCCTCCACGATGGCCCGCAGCTTTTCCGGCGTCATGCCCTGCAGCGCTCCGTGGCGGGCCAGGACCCCCAGGATTTCCCGCATACGGGTCCGCTTTTCCGCGCCTTGGCCGGAGGATTTAGACGGCTTATCCGGCGCTGCCGTCCTCTCCGCTTTCCTGTCCATCCGCCGTCTCTCCGTCCTGTTCCATTTCTTTCAGCTTTGCCTTGACAGCCTTCAGCTCATCCTCGCTCATGGAATCGAGACTGTCGATAACCTCGCCGGCTGTGGGCTTTTTCTCCTGACGGCGGGCATTCACCGCCGCGTCCACCTTGGAACGGATATCGTGCTTGAGCTCTTCATTGAGCACCTTGCCCTGCTCCATGGTGAGCTCGCCCTTCTTCACCAGCTCATCCACCAGCTCCTTGGATTTTTCCGCCGTCACCGCGACCGCGCCGACTCCCGCCAGAAAAATGGTCTTCACGCCTTCTCCGAATGTGGACATACCTCAAGCTCCTTTCGTCTCACCTGTCGTATTCCCGTTGGCAGAGGCGCTCCGCCTCCGCTTTTATTATACCAGCCTTTCGCCGGATTTCTTGACCGGATTTTGAATAGAGTCTTAATTCCGGCGGCATGCCGCGGCCCTCCATGTCAAAGCCGCCCGCTCCCCGGCGGACGGGGAACGGGCGGCGCCTCTTTTTTATTGCGCGGTGAGATGAATCAGGTGGGCGATGCCGGGGATGCTCTCCCCCTGCTGGGAGGAGGTGGGGGACATCAGCGCCCCTGTGGCGACAAACAGCAGATTGTGCAGCTCCCGCCGCTCCAGCTTGCCCAGCAGATAGGAGCAGAGCACCGAGGCCGAGCAGCCGCAGCCCGAACCGCCGGCGTGGACATCCTGCTTCTCCCGGTCGTAAATCATCAGGCCGCAGTCGGCGTGCTTGTCCCCCAGCTTGATTCCCTTGCGCTCCAGCAAATCCCGCAGCAGCTCGGTGCCCACAGCCGACAGGTCGCCGGTGACAATCATATCGTAGTCGTCGGGCGCCGTGGCGGTATCGGTGAGGAAATTGTAAATGGTATCCGCCGCCGCGGGAGCCATGGCCGCCCCCATATTGTTGGCGTCGGTCACGCCCAGATCGTTGACCTTGCCGATGCATACCGCCTCGATATGCACCCCGTTGCCCCCCATGCCGACGATGGCGGAGCCGGAGGCGGTGGCCGTCCACTGGGCGGTGGGGGTGCGCTGCCCGCCGTATTCCAGCGGGAAGCGGAACTGCCGCTCCGCCGTGCAGAAGTGGGAGGAGGTCACCGCCGCGCAGAGATCGGCCGCGCCGCTGTCCACGAAAATCGAGGCCATAGCCAGGGTCTGGGCCATCGTGGAGCAGGCGCCGAACTGCCCCAGCAGCGGGATATTCGTCTCCCGCATGCCGAAGGTGGAGGCGATGTTCTGATTGAGCAGATCCCCCGCAAAGAGGAAATTAATCTGCGAGGGGGACAGCCCCGCCTTGTCCAGGGCCCGGGTCAGGGCCTCCCGCTGCAGGGCGCTTTCCGCCTTTTCCCAGGTTTTTTCCCCCAGGGTGGTATCCTCAAAGATAAAATCGAAATACCGTCCGAGAGGGCCCTCCCCCTCCTTCTTGCCCACCACCGCCGCATACCCCAGGATGGAGGGGCGGCTGGAGAGGGTGACGGTGTATTGTCCTTTTCTTTCCGGCATGTTCTTTCCCCTCCCCCGTCAAAACAGGTTGACGATATACAGGATCAATCCGTATATCACCGAGGCCGTGATGCCGTAAACCAGCACGGGGCCGGCGATGATGAACATCTTGGCGCCCAGGCCCGTCAACATGCCCTCGGTTTTGAACTCGATGTCCGGGGAGGCGATGTCGTTGGCAAAGCCGGTGATAGGCACCAGCGTGCCCGCCCCCGCGTGCTTGGCGATATTGTCATACACATTGAAGCCGGTCAGCACCACGCTGATGAGAACCAGCGACACCGAACAGACGAGCCGCGCCGGTTTCTCCTCCATTCCCGATTGCAGCAGGAGCTGCACGATGATCTCCCCCAGCATGCAGATGAGGCCGCCGATGAGGAACGCCTTGACGCAGTCCAGCACCACCGGCGATTTAGGGGCCGCCTTTTTACTCATTTGCCGATATTCCTGTCCCGTTACGTCCAACCCGAACCACCCTTTCTCAAATTGCGGAAACGCTGGCCTTATTTTGCCGCGAAATAGAGGCTTTATGCATCAGTCCCCCGCCGCCGTCCCCTTGCCCAGGGGGCGCGGGGCGGGATTGTTGAGGATACGCCCCATCACGTCGTACCGGGAGCCGTGGCAGGGGCAGTCCCAGGAGCATTCGTCCTGGTTCCATTCCAGGATACAGCCCATATGGGTGCACACCGGATTGACGGTATAGACGGTGCCGTCGGTGTCCTTGAAGGCGCCCACCCGTTCCCCGTCCACCGTCAGCACCCGTCCCTCCCCGGGCTTCAGGGACGCCGCCGTTTCGGCGGGCAGCTCCATATAGCCGCCGATATAATTCACCAGCATGTCCGTGCTCTCCACAAAAAAACGTTTGGCCTTGAGGCCGGGGTCGAACCGGGTGGGGGAAAAGACCTCCGCCCAGGGGTTTTCCGCCCCGGTCATGGCATTGCTGAGGATTTCCGCCGCCGCCATGCTGCTGGACATCCCCCATTTGTTGAAGCCGGTGGCCACGAAAACCCGGGGCGCCAGCTTGCCGTCCAGCTGCTTGTACCGGCCGTTCGAGGGGATGCCGTCGT
>CAKTXU010000289.1 GCA_934630995.1 uncultured Eubacteriales bacterium | reverse complement strand
AGCGTAACAATATCCATCAAGCTCCCCAGTCGTTCCTTCTGCACGGCCAGATTATCGGTACGGAAGCCGCCCGTATAGCCGCTGGTTCGTTCCAGCGCTTTGATAATCCGGCTTTCAGTCAATACCGTATCCTGGGCGTCATCCATTCTCACGGCTATTTGATTGAACGTACTCTTGCCTGTCAGATTCTGCAGGGTGGTATACGGTACATAAACCATACCCGGGATGAACTCCACCACATTTTGTAACAGGCTACTGCCCGTTTCCGTTATCCCGATGATTTCAAATTCCTCAGCCACCCCGTTATATTGCACCGTTAAGGTTTTCCCCACGATGTTTTCCCGGCCATAAGCCGCTTTGGCGACGGTTTCATCCACCATACAGACCTGGGCGCAGGCCTTTACATCCCCGGGAGCGATAAGGCGCCCATACAGCAGATTCAGGGAAATCACCTGCTTGGCGCCTGCGTCGATGCCGCATATCAAGGAATTGTCGTTTGCCTCCCGGAGAATGGTGGTGGAATACTCGATGATCAGAGGCATAGCGGACTCCACACCCGCCTGTTCCCGGATGACCTCCAGATTCTCCATGGTTAAGCCGCTCTGTACACCGGAATTTGCACTGACCGACAGCCCGTTCATCCCCATATTATCGAGCTCCGCATTGACGGCGACTTTACCCGCGTCGCTGATGGCCGACACAATGACCACCATGGTGACACCAACCATAATTCCGCTGACCGTCAGCAGAGTTCGCGTCCATTTCCTGGACAGGCTTTTCCAGGCGCAACGGAGGATGTCGACCATCTGTCATATCCCCTTTCCAACCACGCGCACCGGATCGCCGTCCTTTTTGATCACATCCGGTTCCCGGATGATTTGATCCCCGGCCTTCAATCCTTCGGCGATACGATAACCGTTACTCAACTCATCTCCGGTGACGACAATTCGTTTGACAGCCATGCCGTCCACGACAATATAAACATATTCCCGGTTGTCCTCATCCTGCAGCACACAGTCATAGGGAACAACCAGGGCATCGGGTATTGTGTTTACAATCACATCGGCCCTGGCGGTCAGACCAAGCCTCAAAGAATCATCCAGTCCGGCGGAATCCAGCAGGACTACGGCGTCCACCACTGTTTCGGCAACGCTGCCCACATATTGCTGACGGGCGGAGGAGGCTATTTCAGAGATGGTGCCGGTATAGGACTCCTTTTTCAAGGCCGTTCCGCTTATCCGCACCTTTTGTCCGACAGCGATATTCTTAATATCCTTTTCATGGATAGATACCTTGACCTGCAGCATATCACTGGAGGAAATCACCGCACAGGGCTTGGAGGAATCGGTCACTGCGCCGCTTTTCACATTCAGGGTGGTCAGTACGCCGTTCACCGGCGACACCACCTCTTTCGACAACTTGGAAACATCCACATTGGCCGCCGCATCGCCTCCCATGGCGGCCAGCACCTGCTTAGTGGCCTCGATGTCGACACTGAAAAGGACATCGCCCTTGCGTACCTTCTGGCCGGTTTGGACATATATCTCTCCGGCGATGCAGGAGACATCGACATAGAGGCTCTTGCTGTCGGCGGTTTCAATGTTCCCGCTGCAGACGACTTTTTTCTCCACCGGCGCGGCCTCCAGCACAAAGGCCGTCACCTCAGTGGCCGGTTGTTTTGTGAAGCTTCCCGCCGCCAGAATTCCCGCAATCGCCAGGATGGTCGCCACTGCCAATATACCGTATTTTTTCATCCAACCACGCCCCACCAAATCCTTTATTTCACAACATCAGTAGTCTTTGACAGGGATGAAAAATTATGTTTCTATTTTCTGGCAGCCATCAATTTTTTATTGTCGATTGTCCGCAGAATAGAAAAACAGACGAAGCCCTGATACATCGGCCCCGCCTGTCAGTTTGAGCTATTACTGGGAAACCATATGAAACGTCGCGTAAAAGATGAATACGTACATTAGGACAACGGACAAAATCCCCACAGCCTCGGCGCCGATATATAAAAACAAAAAAATCTTACGACGGCCGCGCTGCTTCTCCCGCTCATCGGGGGGACTGAAAGTATAGGCCAGGGGCGACGGCATCCCGCAATACGGGCAGACAGGCCGTTCGGTCGGATACGGCCGCCAGCAGCCATAGCAGGAGATCTGCTTTTTCCCAGACAAGGTGACAATCAGATAGATGAGGCCGGCGAGCTGGAAAAAGCCGGCCAGAACGCCCCACATGACTGCGTTGGTATTGCCGCGGTATCGGGCGTCATAATACACGCATAACCCCAGGAACACTTGTCCCGCATACAGTAGTATCATACACCCCAACAAGATAAAGGGCATAAGGGCCAGCAATCCGACTCCCCCCATAAAGTCCTCTCCCCAAATTCTTTACTAAATAGATGTCATGTCATAGGCCAGTTCCATTATCTGACGCATAAAATCCCCCACGAAGACAAATGAAGCGATGATAGAAACCACATAAAATCCGATAAAAAGCCCTAGAAATATCCAGCGGCGCTTTTTATATTTAGTTAACTGCTCCTCCGCCGGCGCCATATTCATCATAGACATCGGCGTGCCGCACACGGGGCACCCTGCATAGCCGGCGGGTATGATGTTGCCGCAGCGCGGGCAGTACACCGTTTTCGGCTTGGACACCGCTTGAACGATGATGTATATCAGCGCTACAATATTAAACAATCCGGAGAGAACCGCCCACATGACAGCGTTTTGATTGTTTTTGGCTTTAGCGTCGTTATATACGCACAGCGCCAAAAATACACTGCAGACGATACCTATCAATGAAATAAGCAGCAGTGGTACCATCATGTCGGCAATCAATCCAAACATTTCTCTTTCATAATCCATCGTCAATTCTTCCTTCTTTCTTCATTTTTGCTCCGGAGAAGAACCGCCCGCACCGGTGAGGCGTCCCCTCCTGCAATTTTCAGCGGCGCGGCAACCAGCGTGTAATCTCCCGGCTCCACAGCCGACAGATCCAAGCCTTCCAGCAATGCCACACCGCCACCCAATAGCTGGCGGTGTACCGCTGTTTCGCATTCGGGGGGAGATACGGAGACGCCCTCCACCCCCACAAGAAGCAGTCCTGCGTCCGACAGCACGAATGCCGCGCTGGGGCTAATTTGCATGCTTCCCTTAAACAGAATCCTCTGCGGCATATCCTCCAGCAGTTCCTCCGCCTTCGCCCCAAGCAACAGCCCTTCAAAGGCCACTACCCGGCATTTGCCGATGCAGCTCTCCAACGACAGTTCCGCCGTTGTTTCCCCGTCCGGCAGAAAATGCCGGGGTACATCCATATGAGTTCCCATATGCAGACAGGCACGCAGCGCGGAGGTATTGCAAACGTCTCCCAGCTCTATTCTAGCCAAGGGCTCTAGCACCGGAGCGGGATCTCCCGGATAAAGCGGCGCGCTCAGAAGCTCCCGGGTAATATCGATTCTTTCCATTTGCTCACTCTCCGTATCCCATACTACAGGAAATGCGAATAAAAAGCAAGACCCGGCGGAATTTCTACGGTAGGGCAGGAAGACAGCCAAGCCGCCTTCCTGCCCGGCTTTTTATTCCTTCTTGCGCATCTGTTTGGCAATCTGATGGCCGTAAACCGCGGCT
>CAKTXU010000288.1 GCA_934630995.1 uncultured Eubacteriales bacterium | reverse complement strand
ATCAACATCACCAATCCCAACGACCAGTGGTCGGGCGTCGGCTTCCACATCCGGGGCGAAAAGGACGGAAAGGTCTATACAGTCGCTATCCAGCAGGAGGCGGTCTACATTCTGGACAGGGACCTGAAAACAGGGGCTTTCCAAGTCGTCACCTTCGATACCGAGCATTTCACCAATAAGGATGAGCCCTACACCACCGGCAAGGATTATACGTTGGAAATCGTCACCTCTCCCGACAAAATTTCCGTCTTTATCGACGGCAAGGCGGTTCTGGCCAATGTCGAGCTGGCGGAGAAACGGACGCCTCTGCTGGCCCTTGAGAGCGGTGTGGCGGATGTGTCCGTGAAGGACATCACCCTCTACAATGTCCTCCCCGACGGTTCCGGAACCGGCAAGCCGAATCCGGAGACCGGCGCGGCTCTGCCGGTTGTCGCGGTGACTGTCGCGGCGGCTGCCGCTGTGGGCGCGGCCGTCAGCATGCGGAAAAAGCGCGCGGAAGCCTGAGTAACCTGCCAAACGTGGGCGGAGCATTCTGCTCCGCCCACGCTCTATCGGAAAGGATAAAAAACGTATGAAAAAAGGACTTTGCATCGGCTTCTTGCTGCTTTTTACGGCGAGTATGCTGCCCGGCTGCACCGACTCGCCGAACACCTCCGCCACCACTTCCTCTGTCTCTTCCGGAGGCGTTTCCTCCTCCCAGATATCCTCTCAGGCCGCCACCTCCACAACAGAAAGGAAGCCCGTGCCCATGGATACCAAGGACGATCTCGGGGTCACCGATGAGATGCTGCAAAAGGCCATATTCAGCGAAGGAAACCGTGCGCGCCTGAAGGCCGTCATGGAAAAGGCGGATCGCGGTGAGGAAATAACCATCGGTTTTCTGGGCGGGTCCATCACGGACGGCTCCAATGTTCCGACAGGGAAAAGCTACGCGAGCCTGGTCAACCAGTGGTGGCTGAATACCTTCCCCAAAACCAATATCAAGTATGTGAACGCCGGTATCGGTTCCACCGGCTCCATCATCGGCGTCCACCGGGCGGACAAGGATTTACTGTCTCACAATCCGGATTTCGTCATTCTGGAATACGCTGTGAACGACGGCACAGACACCGAAACCAAGGAAGCTTATGAGAGCCTGGTGCGGAAAATCCTGAACGCTCCCTCCCATCCGGCCCTGGTGCTTCTGTTCATGTGCACCAGCGGCGGAGGCGGCGCTCAGGACACTCATGCGGAGGTCGGCGCGCATTACAACCTGCCGATGATTAGCTACCGGGACGCCTGCCGGGCTGCGGTCGGCGCCGACCTGTTTTCCTGGAGCAAGGTGACCACCGATACCGTCCATCCCAACGAATACGGCTATGCCGTCTGCGGATTGTTCATCAACACGTATCTGACGGGCGTTCACGACAATCTGGACAGTATTGCGGACAAGGACGAAGAGCTGCCCTCGCCGATGACCGGGGATATCTACCGGAACACCAAAATTCTCACCAGCCTGGACGCCGCCCCCATATCCCTGGGCAGTGCACAGGCCACGGCCGACGCCCTGCCCTTCTGCAAAAACGGCTGGGAAATCAAAGGACAGGAGCCGCTGGTTTTTGAGGTGGAGGCGAAACGTGTCACCCTTCTGTACCGGCGGGATAAATCCATTGCCCGGGGCACGGTTCTCGTCACGGCCGACGACGAGCCCATGTGTTATCTGAAAGGAAATTACGAGCAGGGGTGGGACTATTTGCCCTCCTCCAAGGTCGTTTTCAACGCGGATGCCGCCCGGAAGGTCTCCATTTCTATCGCGCTGGACGAGGGCGAGACAAACGGTTTTGTTCTGGCAGCCGTTTATCTCGCTTATTGAGGAAGCGGATAGCCTATGCCAAATTCGGCTAAATTTCATTACGACCACCGCTATAACCTGTCGCCGCTCAACTGCGGGCGCTTCTATTTACATCAGGTGGGCGATCTCTGCTGCAACCCCGGCTATCTCGTGCCGGAGCATCGGCAGGATTGCTACGAAATTTCTCTCATCGAATCGGGAAAAGCGGTCTTTCTCATCGACGGGCAGGAATTCCCTGTGAAAAAAAGCGACTTGATCCTCAACCGGACCGGCGATCAGCACGCCATCCAATCCAGCTTCGACGATCCGGTACGCTACTTCTATTTCGCCATCACCTTCAACAAGGAGTCGCCCGATTATCCGAAATTTGAAGAAATCAAAGCGTTTTTCGATAAGACGGAAAACCGGATCGCCACCGACAACCTGGATTTGCACAGTGTGTTTTACAAAATTTTCAGTGAGATGAAAATATCCGATCCCTATTTTCTCGAGATGATCGAGGCGAATCTGACGCAGCTGCTGGTAATGTCCTATCGGAATCTTCTGCGGATTTCCGTACCCCGCTATAATCCGCAGCTCAATATCCATGTTGAGGAAAACCTGGTATATGATGTGATCAACCTCATCGATTCCGGCCGCTACAGCATCAAAAACCTGGGGGACATCGGCAAGGAGGTAGGTTACAGCTATCCTTATCTGTCCCAGCTCTTTTCCAAAAAGGTCAACCGCTCCATCATGGAATATTTCCAGCAGCATATGTTTGAAAGGGCGGTCACCATGCTGGAGGACGGCATCAGCATCACAAAAATCGCTGAGGAGCTTGGCTATAAGTCCATCCACTCCTTCAGCCGGGCCTTTTCCAAATACTACGGCTATCCCCCTTCCAAGCACAGGGCTGTCGCCGCCAAGGAGGACGAGGAAGAGGAAAAGTAAGCAAAGCCCCGACGGAATCATCCCGGCAACATTTCTGAAAGGAACGAATACGATTATGTTCAAGCTCGGGTTTATCGACTACTATCTGGACGAATGGCACGCCAACAATTATCCGGCGTGGATCAGGGAGGCCTCCGGCGGAGAGGTGGAGGTGGCGTATGCCTATGGGAAGATCGACAGCCCGCTGGGCGGGCTGTCCACAGCGGCGTGGTGTGAGAAGTTTGGTATTGACCGCTGCGCCGGCATCGAGGAGCTGGTGGAAAAAAGCGACGGCCTTATCGTCCTGTCGCCGGACAACTGCGAAATGCACGAGGTTCTCTGTCAGGTTCCCCTACGCTCAGGCAAACCCACCTATGTGGATAAAACCTTCGCGCCGGATTATCCCACCGCCCGCCGCATTTTCGCCCTAGCGGAGGAAAGCGGCACGCCCTGCTATTCCACCTCCGCCCTCCGGTTTGCCGAGGAATACCGCGCTATTCCCCTGCAGGATATCACCGGCTTCAGCTTCTGGGGGCCCAACGATTTTGAAACCTATGCCATTCACCAGTTAGAGCCCCTCATGATGCTGGCGGCTGTCCCCGCTTCCCGCGTCATGTATCTGCCCGGCGAGGACTGGTATACCCTCTGTGTGGAGCTGGCGGACGGCCGCTGCGGCACCATCACCGGCTTTGGGACCGGCGCTCCCTTTACCGCGCATATCGCCGCCCGCAGCGGCAGCATCCACGCAGAAGTCACCTCGGACTTTTTTCGGAATTTTGTTGCGGAGCTGGTGGATTTCTTCCGTACCGGCGACGTCAAGGTATCCCACATGGAAACCCTTTCCATCATGGCGGTGAGAGGCGCGGGAATCGAAGCGCAGGCAAATCCGGGACTGTGGGTC
>CAKTXU010000287.1 GCA_934630995.1 uncultured Eubacteriales bacterium | reverse complement strand
CAAGAATGCCGTGTTTATGCTGTGGAATCCGCACCTGTAAATCCCATTCTGGATATTGCTTCAGGAACAAAAGGGTACTGCCGGTTGCAAATGCAACAAAGGATATATAGGCATCCTTTCGCATCGGATGGCTGCTGGTGATGTACCACTCGTCTTCGATCGCTTCCAAGGCGAGTCGTTTTTCCTCCGTGGCCTTTTGCGGCTTAGCCGCTTCAAGCCGTCTCCCGCAGCAGGAGATAACGGCCTGTCCTGTGGAAGCCGTGATACTGCCGCAGACAGGGCAGACAGCATAAGCTGTGTTTTTCATATTGCCTCCTTCAAGGGTATTAGGGGTCAAATCCCCTGTCAATAATTCATCGATGTTTACCTCGAGAAGCGCGGCCAGGTCGGGCAGCAGGGATACATCAGGGCAACCCAGTCCGCGTTCCCATTTGGAGATTGTTTTATCGGATATATTCATCATATCCGCCAGCTGCTTTTGCGTCAGCCCCTTTTCACAACGCAGCATGCGGATAAGCCTCCCGATTTTCGCACAGTCCATGTCGTATCACCTCGCCTTTCTATTGTAACGGCCGGCGGCCCATTTCGCAATAAACGCTCCATAGAGCGATATCCTGTCATCCCCAAAACGAGCGGAGGGTACCGCTGATGCAGTACCCTCTCATAGATAATCATTTCAAACTGCTGCGCCTGACACGAATGGTGTATTCGGTGACTCCTCCGCCGGTATGATATGAAATTCCGGTAGAGGTGGCGACATCCCAGCCCCTTTGCTCTTTCATATCGCGGGCAAATTTACGGATTGTGTTGGAATCCAGCGTACAACCGCAGTGAAGAATCATATCAATATGGGCGTAGGAGGATTTGCCGTCGTCAAACGCATTGAGCTTCCATTCCAAAGTATGCTTGTGATCGTCGGGGCGGGGTACCCCAAAGGCGGCGGCCAATGCATGGAGGTCGTCGATGATAAATAAATCGCTCCGGTAATTGCCGGGCCAGACAGCATAGATGGTCGACTTATGATGGATAGCGTTGTCGTAAGCGGCGGTCATGGAGGCGGAGTCATGGGGGAGCTGGGTGACCTGCCCGTTTTTATCTACCTCAATGTAACAAACCGTTTTGGCGCTGTATGGGAAATTCTCACTGTCCTTTGCACTTCTCACAGGTTCGCTTCCTTTCATCTTTCATGATACTCACTTTTTCGGGTCAAGAAGAGGCAGTAGTGCATATGGCTCCCTGTAGACTTTTTCACCGAATACCAGAGGAATGGGAAAACGGAACAGCGGACCGTCCGATACGAAGGTATGATATTCGCCGTTTTCTCCGCAGACATCCGCGCCCTCAACAGCGATAGATTCCATGACCGGCTTTGATAAAGTCAAGCCGAGATACTTTTCACTCAGCCGGGAGGTATCGATCACCGTCATATGCGCGGTAAATCCGCTTTCAATAAACTCGGTCACCAAGTCTGCTCTGTTATCCTTCCAGAGAGGAAAGCAGGCCTCCATTCCAACCGCCCGGCAGCAATTGGTTCCCCATTCCAGATGTCCCTCTATATCAATATCCCCGAACACGCAGACCTCGGCGCCGTTAGCTTTCTGCAGAGCCAGTTCCCTTTCAAAATTGGCCTGATAGGTATCTCCGCCTGTTCGAATGAGCGTCAAGGGTATGTCGAGAGAATACGACACCTCCTTCAGCAGCGCTTCAGGGACGCCGTGAAACCAGGAACGCGCTTCCTCCGTGTTATAGGTGATAATCAAGCCGACGGGAATCATCCCTTGCCGTATGGCCCGATAAATGGCCAGGATGCTGTCCTTGCCCCCACTATAGGACGCGACGAATTTTGTTCCTTGCATCTTTTTATCCCTTTTCCGCAGAATTTTTTCTTTATCGTAGCATAGCCTAGTTCCAGATACAAGACATTTCGACATAGTTCACGACTTTTTTCCGAGAAAGGGCCGCCGATACAAGGAGAGAAAAAACAGGTGATTTCGGTATAACGGGGATGCTTGTCAAAGAAGATGGCATACTAGGCGATAAAGTCATATCTTTCGGCATCCTGATCGGCATGTGTTATTGAGTGGTTTGAAATCCACTGCCGGAGCTTTGCCCCAGCCTTTCGGGAGGAAAATCAATAACAAAAAAAGAAGCTGTGACGACAGCTTCTTTTTTTGACTCTACGTAAGCAGAATCATGAAGTCATGACTATCCGATCGCCGGCGAGGCGATACGGCGAAAGGAGAGAAACTGACCTGTCCGGCACAGCCTCCAGATAGGGCGGATCCACAGCGAACAATGCCGGTCGGCCTTTCCGGGCCTTCGCGGTTTCCCTGGTAATGAACGGGGCATTGAAACCGGCTATTCGCTGCGGATGTCCTCCCAGTCCAATATATGTAAGGGGACGCCAAGGTGTCCTACTTTTTTTGAGGAAAATCCTGATCAGTCAGCCCTTCCTGAGCGAGAATGGTTTTCAGCACCGTAATGTCGGTTGCCACATCCATGGCGTCGTCTTCAACGAGATCCTCCAGTAAATTTGCAAAGGCCTGCCCCAACGTGTCTAGAGCGTTTTCAATTTCCGCCTTAGTCTTTTCCACCGCGTCACCTGTCAACGGATGCTCGTAATATTCCCAATAGGTGGCGGCCAGCTTGAGAGCGGTGGGCATATAGTAATTCATAAACCGCCGAATTTCCGGCAGCTTTTCAGGATGAAGCTCCACATAACGAAGTATGCTCGACGACATTTTTTCGAGCCGCGTGAGTTTCGCGGAGACAGCCTCCTCCGGTATCGCTTCGTTGGTTTCCCGCAGGGTCAGCACCATCCGCCTTCCGTCGGCAAGCAGAGAGGTTAGTTCGCTGTCGGCAGCGGGCGGCTGGTTTTTTCGCTGTTCCTCATCCAGACGCTTTTGCTCCGCCATCTCCTCAGCCCGCAGGTATTGGCGATACGTTTCGTAATCGAGTATCAGGCTGGTTTGCTTTTTATCCAGATGTCCATCAGGAAACATACCCAGCCGGATCATTTTTTTCAAATCCCTGGCAACGAATTTTGGCGTCCTGCCGATGGCGGAAGCAAGCTCCTCTACAGGACATAACCGCCTCCCAATCAAATGTGCCTGATAGCAGCGGTAACGCCGCACCCGTTTCCGCAGGTGAGTTCCCATGCCTATAGCCACTATCTCCGCGGCCAGGAGGCCGAGTATCACCCGCACCGGCAGGCCAGTGAAGAAGCCGACACTGTCGCGCACCAAGGCTAGAATACTGTACAGCAGGAAGAGTAGAGACAGAACACCAACGCCGATGGAACCGAACACAATGAGCAGAATACCGGCGACATTTCCAGGAATTTTAGTCTTCTTCTGTTTTGGAGCCGAAGTGAAGGGATAAGGCGTGGTCGCTACGGGTTGCCGCTGCACTGGCTGAACCGGCCGCGGAGGCGGTGGGGGAGAGACATGATTGATAGCCTCCTGCACATTGCTAACAGTACTTTGAATGGTGGTGTTGATGGATTCTTTAATCTGAATAAAATCTTTGGAATGCAAGGCATCCTGCACGGCACGGCCTATTTCATTGCCGATATTGATAAAATCCCGTTCGTTCATCGTCGTATCCTCATTTCAATCGGCATAGCATCGATGGGCAGCCCTGGCTGCG